>JAYYLR010000093.1:0-2784 GCA_036143955.1 Pseudomonadota bacterium
GCGCCATTTCGGCTTCGGGGACGGGGTTTCGGCGCGAAATCGACGTCCCTGATGATGCCGGCAAGCTGGAGCGCCAGCGGCGAGGCGCGTTCGTTGACATAGAGGAAGACGCCGAAATCGGGAAGCGGAGGCAAGCCGGCGGAGTCCGGAACGCGCTCCCAGTCCTTGATGTCCTCGACGTAAGGCATGTTCGTCTCGACGGCGAGGCCGGCACTGACGAAGGCCGTCAGGTCGCGCCAGTCGCTCGCCTCATAGGGAAGCGACCAGGCGATGTCCGCCTGCTCCAGCGCGCGCGTTGCGACGGGCAGAAAGATGCATCCCGACTTTGCCGCCAGCGGCAGCGGACGCTGGTCGTAGACCGAGCTTCCGCGCCCGGCATACCAGCCAAGCGGTCCGCGATAGAGGCATTCGCCCTGGCCCGTGGAGATCGGCTCGGTCGTCAGCATGACATCGAGGCGGCCCTCCTCGAACTGCGTCAGCAAATGCCTGGATATGGATGAGACGAGATTGATCCCGGCCGCCGGATAGGCGTCGATGAAATCGCGCATCATCGAGCTCACATAGGGACGGACAATGTCCTCGGGCACACCGAAATTCACCCGCCCCTGAAATTCGGCATGCATCATGCGGTCCCATGCCTCGTCATTCAGACGCACCATGCGCCGCCCATAGCCGAGAAGCTGCTCGCCCTCGCGGGTCAGGCCGATGCCGCGGCCCTCGCGCGCCAGAAGCTGCTGGTCGAGTGCTGCCTCGAGCCGTTTCAGCTGCATCGAAACCGCCGACTGGGTGAGGTTCAGGCGCTCGGCGGCGCGCGTCACGCCGCCAAGCTCGGCCACGGTCACGAAGGACCGCAGCGCCGCGATGTCAAGGTTCCGGACGGTCCCGCAAGGCATCACATCTCCTTATGAAATCAATCAGGAATTGTCGATGGTCATGCTAGGCCGGATTAATAAAATAGATAAATAAATCAATGTAGTAAATTAATCATGAATCGGAATGGAAAGGATCACGGAATGTTATGGATCGACAGTCTGAAACAGGCGTCCGCCCGGCTCCGCCTCACCTGTTCCTGGGCCGGTTTCTGGCTGGTGCGGCCGCGGCTGTTGTGTCGCCGGCTTGCCGATGCGCGGCAGCTTTACCGCTCGCGGTGCGAACTTGCCGAACTCGATGCCGCGCGACGGGTGGATCTCGGCGTCACCGACGATCAGGTCGCCGCGGAGCTGAGCAAGCCGATCCTCGGCGAGTTGTCGCCCTGGGCATCGCTGGAACTTCGCGCCGCGGAAAACGATTCCAGGCGCGGCGCGGGCCGATCACCGCGCCATGAGCGGTCTTTCTATCGAAGCTAAGGGCGCCGCGACCTGCCGCAACGGCACTAATGACGCGCTCACGGGCAGAGCCGGCCTGTCATCCCTTGGCCGGTCCTGCCGCCAGCTTCGCAATGACACCAGTATCCTCTCAGCGGAAACGGTGCCGCGCCGCGGCGTGAAGCGCGATCGCACCGGCAACCGACACGTTCAGGCTCTCGCTGTGCGGCGAGATCTCGATCCGCACCAGGCTGTCGCAGTGCTTGCGCGTGAGGTGGCGAAGACCGGCTCCCTCGGCGCCGAGGACGATGCCCAGCCGCTCGATGTCGCCAAGGCGCTCTACCGTCGCCTCGCCCTCGGCGGCAAGCCCGGCGACATGGATGCCATTCTCCTGCAGCCGTTCGATTGCCCGCGCAAGATTGACCACCCGGACCACGGGAATATGTTCGAGCGCGCCTGCCGCTGCGCGGGCCAGCGCCCCAGATTCCTCGGGCGCGTTGCGATGTGTCGTCACCACCGCGGTCGCGCCGAGCGCCAGACCGCTTCGCAGAACGGCGCCGACATTGCGCGGGTCGGACAGCTGGTCGAGAAGCAGGACGCAGACCGGATCGTCACCTGACACGGCAAGCAATTCGTCGAGATCCGGCGGGTCGAGCGGCCAGACGGCGGCCAGCATGCCCTGATGGACCGCCTTGTCGCCCTCGGCGGGATGAAGCGCGTCGAGGCGCCGGCGGTCGGTCTCCTGAACCGGCGGCAGTTCCTCGCGCCGCGACGCGGGAAGGGCGGCGACGGCCTCTTCAACGGCGCGCGCGGCTTCGCTGGTGGCATAAAGCGCGGCAATTCGCCTTTCCGGGTTGGCAAGCGCGGCAAGAACGGCATGCCGGCCCCACAGGAAATGCCCGCCCGACGGGGGTTTCGGCGCCGCCGGGCCAGGCCGGCTGCCGCTGCCGGCCCTGTCCTGGCGACGAGCGGCGTCGCGGGGGCGGCCCTGACCCGTCCGTTTTTTGCCGCGGTCAGATCGCATTTTCGTGACTTCCCTGTTGACAAACCGGCGCTGCAATTCTAATCGCTTGGCGTCTGTTTTCTGGCAGCGTTTTTCTCGTAACACGGAAAGAGTGCAGACGCATAAGGCAAACCGGTGAGGTGGCCGAGTGGTTAAAGGCAGCAGACTGTAAATCTGCCCGCGTAGCGTACGTAGGTTCGAATCCTACCCTCACCACCACTGCCTGAGTGACAAGGCGGCCTGCCGCCGCCGCGGTCGGGGTGACCCAGGGGCCGCAATTTCTAGGTTCAACACATCCGGCGCCATGAAGATGAGAGGGGCCGGCAGACAGAAGAAGAGGACGGGCTGGCATGTCCAAGGAGAAGTTTGATCGATCCAAGCCTCACGTGAACATCGGCACGATTGGCCATGTTGACCACGGCAAGACGACGCTGACGGCGGCGATCACGAAGGTGATGGCGGAGGCCGGCGGTGCAG
>JAYYLR010000094.1:0-7506 GCA_036143955.1 Pseudomonadota bacterium
TCTTTGAGGCGGGCGTCGACATTGCTTGCCATGAGGGTCTCCTGTTCTGCTGGCCAAGTCCGGCGCGACATTGGCACAGGCGGTCGCTACGTTCAAAGAAAAAGGCCCCGCGACGAATCGCGGGGCCAGTCTGCAGGTTGCTCTGCAGGGAGAGATCAACTGCAGCCCGTGGTGCTCCCACAGGTGTTGCATTTCAGGCAGGTGCCGTTGCGGACAAGCGTGAAGTTCTGGCATTCGGGGCAGGATTCGCCCTCATAGCCCTGCATCCGCGCCTGCTGCACGCGTTCGGCCACAACCGTATCGGCGGCCGGTGTGGCGGTGGCCGGTGCGCTCGCGGCGGACTGCGCCGGCGTTTCGGCCCGCATGACGACGACCGGCTCCTCGACGGCGGCCGCGGTGGCGGTGCCGTTCGAATAGACGACAAGACCCTGATTGCGGATGAAGCCGCGGCTGGTGACCTTGTTCACCAGGTCGGACTGCGCCTCGCCGCTGCCGGTCGTGGTGACGTCGAGATCCTCGCGGTCGACATGGCCGAGATCATGGCGGTCGAGATAGGAGATCGCCAGCTCGCGGAAGGTGTAGTCGAGGATCGAGGTCGACATCTTGATGGCGTCGTTGCCGGAGACGATTCCCTGCGGCTCGAAGCGGGTGAAGGTGAAGGCCTCGACGAATTCCTCCAGCGGCACGCCGTACTGCAGGCCGATCGAGACGGCGATGGCGAAATTGTTCATCAGCGAGCGGAAGGCGGCGCCTTCCTTGTGCATGTCGATGAACACCTCGCCGAGGCGCCCGTCCTCATATTCGCCGGTGCGAAGATAGACCTTGTGCCCGCCGACGGTCGCCTTCTGGGTGTAGCCCTTGCGGCGCTGCGGCAGCTTCTCGCGCTCGGCATTGTGGACGATCCGCTCGACGATCTTCTCGATGACCTGCGGCGCGGCCGCGGCGACAGGCGTGTCGAGCGCCTGGACGGTGTCCTCGTCCTCTTCCAGATCGTCGACCAGTCCCGAGGACAGCGGCTGGCTGAGCTTCGAGCCGTCGCGATAGAGGGCGTTCGCCTTCAGGCCGAGACGCCAGGACAGCATGTAGGCCTCGCCGCATTCGTCGACGGTGGCGCTGTTCGGCATGTTGATCGTCTTCGAGATCGCGCCCGAGATGAAGGGCTGCGCCGCCGCCATCATGGTGATGTGGCTGTCGACCGAGAGGAAGCGCTTGCCGAGACGGCCGCAGACATTGGCGCAGTCGAACACCGGAAGATGCTCTTCCTTAAGGTGCGGCGCGCCTTCCAGCGTCATCGACCCGCAGACATGCATGTTGGCGGCCTCGACGGTGTCCCTGTCGAAGCCGAGAGCCTCGAGCATGTTGAAGTTGAAGTCGTTCAGCTGCTCGTCGGTGAAGCCGAGGCTGTCCTTGCAGAAATCATCGCCAAGCGTGAAGCGGTTGAAGGCGAACTTCACGTCGAAGGCGCTTTCCATCGCCGCCTCTACCTTTTCGATCTCGGCATCGCCGAAGCCCTTGTCGCGAAGGGCGTTGATCGAAATGGCCTGACAGTTCTTCAGGCTTCCGGCGCCGACGGCGTAGCTGATGACGTCGTCGATCTGCGACTGCGAATAGCCGAGATTGGCGAGCGCCTCGGGAACAACGCGGTTGATGATCTTGAAATAGCCGCCGCCGGCAAGCTTCTTGAACTTCACGATCGCGAAGTCGGGCTCGATACCGGTGGTGTCACAGTCCATGACCAGCCCGATGGTGCCGGTCGGCGCGATTACCGTCGCCTGCGCGTTGCGGTAGCCGTGCTCGCTGCCGAGCTCGACGGCGCTGTCCCATGCCGCCTTCGCGGCGTCGATCAGCGAGGCGTCGGGGCAGGAGGCGGCATCGAGCGGCACCGGCAGGATGCTGAGACCGCGATAGCCCTTGGCCTTGCCGTGCGCGGCAAGACGGTGGTTCTTCATCACGCGAAGCATGTGCTTGGCGTTCTTCTTGTATTGCGGGAAGGCGCCGACTTCGCCGGCGATCTCGGCGGAGGTCGCATAGGCAACGCCCGTCATGATGGCCGAGATGGCGCCGCAGATGGCCCGCCCTTCGTCGCTGTCATAGGAATGGCCCTGTGCCATCAGCAGGCCGCCGATATTGGCGAAGCCGAGGCCAAGGGTCCGGTATTCGTAGGACAGCTGGGCGATCTCGCGCGACGGGAACTGTGCCATCAGAACCGAGATCTCGAGGGTCTGGGTCCAGAAGCGGCAGGCGTGTTCGAAGGCCGGGATGTCGAAGCTGCCGTCCTCATGCCGGAACTGCATCAGGTTCAGCGACGCCAGGTTACAGGCCGTGTCGTCGAGGAACATGTATTCCGAGCAGGGGTTGGACGCGTTGATGCGGCCGCCCTCGGGGCAGGTGTGCCATTCATTGATGGTGCTGTCATATTGCAGCCCCGGATCGGCGCAGGCCCAGGCGGCGTAAGCGATCTTTTCCCACAGGTCGGACGCCTTGATCCGCTTTGCAACGCCATTGTCGCGGCGCTTGACGAGTTCCCAGTCGCCCTTGTCGAGGACGGCCTGGAGGAATTCGTTGCTGACCCGAACCGAGTTGTTGGAGTTCTGCCCGGCGACGGTGAGATAGGCCTCGGAGTCCCAGTCGGTGTCGTAGGTCTTGAACTCGATCTCGGTGTAGCCCTGGCGCGCGAACTGGATCACGCGCTGGACGTAGTTTTCCGGGATCATCGCCCCGCGGGCCGCGATGATGGCCTTCTTCAGCGCCCGGTTGTGGCGCGGGTCGAACCGGTCGTCGCCGGAAACGCCTTCATCCTGGCAGGCCGCCATGACCTCGCCCATATGGCGCTGCGCAAGCTTCGAGCCGGCGACAAGCGCGGCGACCTTCTGCTCCTCGACGACCTTCCAGTCGACATAGTTCTCGATGTCGGGATGGTCGACGTCGACGGTGACCATCTTCGCGGCGCGGCGGGTCGTGCCGCCGGACTTGATGGCGCCGGCGGCGCGGTCGCCGATGCGAAGGAAGCTCATCAGGCCCGACGACTTGCCGCCGCCGGACAGGCTTTCGCCCTCGCCGCGGATGCGGCTGAAGTTGGAGCCGGTTCCCGAGCCGTATTTGAACAGGCGCGCCTCACGGACCCACAGATCCATGATCCCGCCCTCATTGACCAGATCGTCATTCACCGACTGGATGAAGCAGGCATGCGGCTGCGGATGCTCATAGGCGCTTGCCGAGCGCGTCAGCTTGCCGGTTTCGAAGTCTACATAGAAATGGCCCTGGCTCGGCCCGTCGATTCCATAGGCCCAGTGAAGGCCGGTGTTGAACCATTGCGGCGAGTTCGGCGCGGCCATCTGCGCGGCCAGCATGTAGCACATCTCGTCATAATAAGTGCGTGCGTCGGCTTCGGTCGTGAAGTAACCGCCCTTCCAGCCCCAGTAGGTCCAGGTGCCGGCAAGCCTGTTGAAGACCTGCTTGGTCGAGCTCTCGCCGACATAGCGCTCTTCCTCGGGAAGCTTCTTCAGCGCCGCCTCGTCGGGAACCGAGCGCCACAGCCATGACGGCACGGAGCTTTCCTCGACTCGCTTCAGCCGTGCCGGAATCCCGGCCTTGCGGAAATATTTCTGCGCCATGATGTCGGTCGCGACCTGCGAGAATTGCACAGGCACTTCCACATTCTCCGCCTGAAAAACAACGGTCCCGTCAGGGTTGCGGATTTCGCTGGAGGCGAACCGAAACTCAAGAGCGGCGTAGGGATCGGAACCGGCAGTCGTAAAGCGTCTTTCAAACAGCATGAATATGGCCTCGTGAATCTGTCTTCTCGAACCGTTTTCAATAAAAACGGTTAGTCATTGTTTTCGATCAGTTTTTCTTGGTGTCAGCAAGTAAACTTACAAGATTTTGTGGTGCTGACTGTGAAAAGCTACATGATGTTGAAGCACCGGAACAAGTCACAAATTTGTAATTTTGTCGAAAATTTGCCTTGCCTTCATCGGGGGATTATGAATCGGGGGTGTTTCGCACGGGGTGCGGCCAAGGTCACCGGGATTCGCGTCCGCCGGCACTGGACGACCGGCACCGACGGTGCCTATATTATCGCCCGCGACGACCGCGAATCCGGGGACCGGGGTTTCCGGGCCGGCGCGCGGGGTGTCACACAGGAAGGTTTCCAGACCATGGATTTTGTCACCAGGCTTCACATCCACTTCAAGACCCGCCTCGTCGGAAGCGATGCGTTCGGCAACCGCTATTACGAGGAGCGCAAGGCACGTCCCGGGAAGCCGCCGCGCCGCTATGTGCGCTATAACGGAATGGTCGAGGCGTCGAAGGTTCCGGCCGACTGGCACGGCTGGCTTCACCACACCGAAGACTCGCCGCCGCCTGAAGGCGGCTATGCACGCCATGACTGGCAGCTCGACCACCAGCCGAACACCACCGGCACGAAGCTTGCGCATCGGCCGGCAGGCCATATGCTGAAGGGCGGCAAACGCGCCGCGGCGACCGGCGACTACGAACCGTGGAGCCCGAGCTGAGCAGCAATCCGGGTCTGGCGGCACGCCGCTGAGAGGAGGCGGACATGCAACGCAACACACTTGAAATCGTGATGGGCGCCCTTGTTCTTCTGGTCGCGGTCGTTTTCATGTCGGTTGCCTATGAGGCCGCCGACATCAAGGGCGGTGACGGCTATGAAATCGAGGCCGAGTTCGGTGCCACCGGTGGCCTGTCCGTCGGCGACGACGTCCGTATTTCCGGAATCAAGGTCGGCAGGATCACCCGTCAGGAACTGGATCCCGTCACCTATGCGGCGCGGATCGTGATGTCCGTTGACGAGCGGATCCGGATCCCGGCAGACAGCAGCGCGCGGATCACTGCCGCGTCACTGCTTGGCGGCAACTATCTGGAGCTGATGCCCGGGGCCGAGGAAGACATGCTTCAGCCCGGCGACGTGATCTATGACACGCGGGATCCGGTCAGCCTGACCGACCTTCTCGGCAAGGCGGTATTCGCGGCTGGCAATGATCCGTCCTGAACCTGCCGCCGCAACCCTTGCGCTTGCCCTGCTGCTTGGCGGCGGGACGGCCCATGCGGGCTGGATCGAGGGAGAGACGGCGACAATCCAGGCACTCGACAAGATCACCGCACGGATTTCCACGATCAAGGTGCCGATCAACGAGCCGGCACGCTTCGGCACGCTGAGCCTCGTCGTGCGACGCTGCGCCTACCATCCGCCGGAAGAGCCTCCCGAGGACGCCGCCTTCATCGAGGTGGTGGACAATGGCCACGACGCCGGCAAGCCGCCACGGCCGGTCTTCAACGGCTGGATGTTCGCCTCGAGTCCGGCGGTCTCGGCGATGGAGCATCCGGTCTACGACCTGACGCTTCTCAGCTGCAAGCCCGACTAGCCCGCACCCTCGTCAAGCATTCTAGCGACATGCCCGTCGCTGCTCTCGCCGATCAGCAGGTCTGCCGATGTCGCCAGCGCAAGCTGGAGCCGCTGCTGGAACTGCTCGCGGGTGACCTCGAAAATGCCGAACTGCTGCAGATGGTCGTTGGTGAACTGCGCGTCCAGAAGCCGGAAGCCGCCGGCGCGCAGGCGCGCCACAAGATGAACAAGTGCGATCTTGGAGGCGTCGGTCCGGCGCGAGAACATGGATTCGCCGAAGAACGCCGAACGCAGCGCCACCCCATAGAGGCCGCCGACAAGCCTGTCCTCCTGCCAGACCTCAACGGAATGCGCAAAGCCGAGCCGATGCAGCGCGACATAAAGCTGGCGAATGTCACGGTTGATCCAGGTGTCTTGACGGCCGTTCTTCAGCGCCGCACATTCGTCGATCACGCTGGCGAAATCGCGGTTGAAGGTGACCGCGAACCGGCGTTGCCGCACGGTGCGGGCAAGGCGGCGGGGCAGGTGGAATTCGTGCCGCGCCCCCTCGCGCCACGCAAGCGGGATCAGGGCCCGAACCTCGGGGTCGTAAAACCTGATGTCCCGGCTGTCGGCGCTTTCCGCCATTGGAAAGACACCGAGCGAATAGGCCTTGATGAGCGTCTCGGGAGAGAAGGCGAAACGGTCTGCCATGTCCTGTCTCCCCGGCAGTGCTGGTCCGACAGCGTGGGCTAGGCCTTGTCGTCCGAGAGGAAATGTTCCTCTAGCCAGCGGATGTTGTAGCTGCCGTCGAGGACGGCCGGCGCATCGACAAGACGCTCGTGAAGATCGAGCGTCGTCGGGATCGGCTCGACGACAAATTCCTGAAGCGCCCGCTTCAACCGCGCCAGGCAATGCGCCCTGTCGTCACCATAGACGATCAGCTTGGCAATCAGGCTGTCGTAATAGGGCGGCACCGAATAGCCGGCATAAAGGCAGGAATCGACGCGGATTCCGGGTCCGCCGGCAGCATGATAGGCGGTGATCCGTCCCGGGGTCGGCATGAAGGTTCCCGGATGCTCGGCATTGATCCGGCACTCGATGGCGTGGCCGGTGAAGGTCACATCCTCCTGCGTGAAGGACAGCGGCATGCCGGCCGCGATCCTGATCTGCTCGCGGACGAGGTCGACGCCGGTGATGGCCTCGGTGATCGGATGCTCGACCTGAAGGCGGGTGTTCATCTCGATGAAGAAGAACTCGCCATCCTCGTAGAGGAACTCCATGGTGCCGACGCCGAGATAGCCCATGCGGCGGGTTGCTTCCGCGGCGACGCCGCCGATCTCGGCGCGCTGCTCGGCGGTGAGGACCGGCGAGGGCGCCTCCTCGAACAGCTTCTGGTGGCGCCGCTGGATCGAGCATTCCCGTTCGCCGAGATGCACGACATTGCCGTGGCTGTCGGCGATGACCTGGACCTCGATATGGCGCGGCTGGCCGAGATAGCGCTCCAGATAGACGGTATCGTCACCAAAGGCGGCCTTGGCTTCGGCACGGGCCGAGCTGAAGGCCTCTGCAAGACCGGCTTCGCTCTCGGCGACCTTCATGCCGCGGCCGCCGCCGCCCGAAGCCGCCTTGACCAGAAGCGGGTAGCCGACATCGACACCGATGCGGGTCGCCTCGTCAAGCGTCGCGACAGCGCCCGGCGATCCCGGGACGAGCGGCAGTCCGGCCTCGGCGGCGGTGATCTTCGCCTCGACCTTGTCGCCCATGGAGCGGATGTGGCGCGGCTCCGGGCCGATGAAGGTCAGGCCGTGCGCCGCCACGATCTCGGCGAAATCCGCATTTTCGGCAAGAAACCCGACTCCCGGGTGGACAGCGTCGGCACCGGCGATGCCAGCGGCGGTCACAATCGAGGCGACATTGAGATAGGAGTCCGCGCTTGACGGCGGCCCGATGCAGACGGATTCATCGGCAAGCCGGACCGGCATAGAGTCCGCATCGGCCGTCGAATGCACGACGACGTTGGGGATCTGAAGCTCCTGGCAGGCGCGAAGGACGCGCAGGGCCACGTCGCCCCGGTTCGCTATGAGAATCTTCTTGAACATCACTCGATGACGACCAGCACTTCGCCGAATTCCACCGGCTGCGCGTTCTGAACGAGAATC
>JAYYLR010000095.1:0-3908 GCA_036143955.1 Pseudomonadota bacterium
ATGAGCTGGCTGAAGAAACTCACCTCCGGACTCAGCAAGACAAGCGCCAGGGTCACCTCCTCGCTGGCATCGCTCCTCGGCAGGCCGTCGATTGATGCCGGATCGCTGGAGGATCTGGAGGACGCGCTGATCAGCGCCGACCTTGGAACCGCCGCCGCGGCCCGGCTTGCCGAGCGGGTCAAAACCCACAAATTCGAAGGCGAGGTGACGGCGCAGGCTCTCTCGGGCGCGCTTGCCGATGGCATTGCCGACATTCTGGAGCCGGTGGCGGTGCCGCTGAAACCCGAGACCGGCAACAGCCCGCATGTGGTTCTTCTGGTCGGCGTCAACGGCTCCGGAAAGACGACCACGGCCGGCAAGCTGGCCCAGCACTGGCGCAACCAGGGAATGTCGGTGATGCTGGCGGCCGGCGACACTTTTCGCGCCGCGGCCATCGAACAGCTCCAGGTCTGGGGCGAGCGTACCGGCACCGAGGTGATTGCCGGCAGCCAGGGCGGCGATGCAGCGGCGCTTGCCTACCAGGCGCTTGAGACGGCCCGGTCGAAAGGAACCGACGTGCTGATTATCGACACCGCTGGCCGGCTTCAGAACCGGACCGAGCTTATGGACGAACTGGCGAAGGTTGTTCGCGTGATCCGCAAGCTCGACGATACGGCGCCACATGACTCGGTGATCGTTCTCGACGGCACCGTTGGTCAGAACGCGCTGTCACAGGTCAGCGCTTTCCGCGAGGTCGCCGATATCACCGGAATGATCGTCACCAAGCTTGACGGGTCGGCGAAGGGCGGCGTTGTCATTGCGCTTGCCGAACAGTACGGCCTTCCTGTCCATGCTGTCGGTGTCGGCGAGGGCGCCGACGATCTGCAGCCTTTCGAGGCACGTGACTTTGCCAACGCGCTGGCGGGTGTTCCGGCCTCCGGTTGATCAGGGGAACAGGATCGTGCTTCGGCCGGTCAGCCAGTAGACGGCAAGGCCTACATATTCATGCAGCCAGTTGCGAACATTGTTGATGCCAATCTGCAGGCTGAACATGCCTGTTTCCAGCGGCGTCGTTCTGAAGTCCACAGGATAGGGCGTGATGTTCTTCCAGCCGGCGGCCTCGAAGGCACCCATGGCACGCGGCATATGCGCTGCCGAGGTCACGAGAATCCAGCGGCTTCCAGGCTGCGGCACCGCCACATCAAGGCTGTTGACGGCATTTTGATAGGTGTTGCGGCTCGTGGTCTCGTAGATGATTCCCGCCTCGGGCACACCAAGCTCGGCCACAATCCGCCTCGTCGTCTCGGCCTCGCTCCATCCCGTATGAACCAGTTTTCCGCTAAAGCCGGTGAAGATCAGCGTGCTGCCGGCATGTTCACGATGCAGCATCAGGCCCTTTGTCAGGCGATCAGCGGCCTGGTTCTGCTGCGCCTGGTTACGCCTCTCTGATAGCTGGCCTGATGATGTATGACCGCCAAGAACGATGATTCCGTCGACATTCCCCTGGTCCAGGGCGGGGACGAAATGGCTGTTTTCCAGCCATTGCAACGGTGGCGTTGACAGCGGCAGCAACCCATATGCCAGCGGAAGCATGACAGCGAGCGCGAGGCAGGCCCGCATGGCGCGCCGTCGGCGGCGCCAGCGCAGGACAAGCGCAATACCAAGCAGCAGGTAAGGGTGGACCAGCGGCTCCAGAAGGAAGGCCAGAACTTTCGATACGGTGAAAAACATGCCTCTTTTCTTGACAAGAAAGGCGAAAAAGAGCAACACACTCCCACATCACGCCATTTCCGGCCGCCAGACCCTTGCGGGTTCCATCCGTCCTTGAAGTTTTCGAGCACGGGTGCCACAGGCGCTTGCCGCAATGCGTGAAAGGGATTTGAGCATGGCGCCGTGGGCCGGCGTCGACAGCAATGGCAGGGCAAGGGTCATGTTTGACAGCCTGAAGGACAAGCTGCAGGACGTTTTCAGCGCGCTCGGAAAGCGTGGCGCGCTTCGCGAGTCCGATGTCGATGCGGCGCTCCGCGAGGTGCGGCTGGCGCTTCTCGACGCCGATGTCGCGCTGCCTGTGGTAAAGACGTTCATCGCCAAGGTCCGCGAGCAGGCTGTCGGTGCCGATGTGCTGAAAGCGGTTCGCCCCGACCAGCAGGTCATCAAGATCGTCAATGACGCGCTGACCGAGGTTCTCGGCACCGAGCCGGCACCTCTGAACCTGTCGGTGAACCCGCCGGCAGTCATCCTGATGGCCGGCCTTCAGGGGTCGGGCAAGACAACCACGGCCGGCAAGCTGGCGCTGCGGCTTCGCACGCGCGAGCGCAAGAAGGTGATGCTGGCGTCGCTCGACGTGACGCGGCCTGCGGCGCGCGAACAGCTTCGTATCCTTGGCGAGCAGGCCGAAGTCGGTGTTCTCCCCGAGGCCGACAGTGAATCACCGGCGCAGATTGCCAAGCGGGCTCTTCAGGCGGCGCAGCTTCAGGGCTTCGATGTCCTGATTCTCGATACCGCAGGCCGGGTCACCATTGATGAAGGGCTGATGGCCGAGCTTCGCGAGGTCAAGGCGCTGACCAACCCGCATGAGGTGCTTCTCGTCGCCGATGCAATGACCGGACAGGACGCGGTAACGACCGCAACAGCCTTCCGCGACGCTGTCGACATCACCGGTATCGTGCTGACTCGCCTTGATGGTGACGCGCGCGGCGGCGCGGCGCTGTCGATGCGCGAGGTTACCGGCTGCCCGATCAAGCTTGTCGGTGTCGGCGAGAAACAGGATGCCCTCGAGGAATTCGATCCGGCGCGCATGGCGGGTCGGATCCTCGACATGGGCGACGTCGTGGCGCTTGTCGAGAAGGCGGCGGAAAACATCGAGGCCGAAGAAGCCGAGCGTCTCGCCAAGCGGATGGCCAAGGGTCAGTTCGACATGAACGATTTCCTTTCCCAGCTTCGCCAGCTTCAGAAAATGGGCGGCCTTGGCGGGATCATGGGAATGTTGCCGGGTCTTGGCAAGATGCAGAAACAGATTGCCGCCGCGGGAATCGATGATTCGATGATCAAGCGCCAGGAAGCCATCATCCTTTCGATGACGAACAGGGAACGCGCGTCTGTCGGCCTGCTCAACGCCTCGCGCCGCAAGCGCATTGCCGCCGGATCGGGAACCACCGTTCAGGAGGTGAACCGGCTGGTGAAGCAGTATCAGGACATGGCGCGGATGATGAAGAAGTTCGGCAGCAAGTCCGGCGCCGCCGCGATGAAGGCGCTGATGGGCGGTGATATGCCGGGCGGAATGCCCGGGGGAATGCCAGGTGGTGGAATGCCAGGGGGAATGCCGGGCGGGATGCCCGGCGGCCTTCCGGGAGGAATGAAGGGCGGCTTGCCCGGGCTCGGCGGTCTGCCGGGGCTCGGCGGCAAGCCTCCGGGAAAGAAGAAATAGTCTCAACAGCCGGAATATCTGCGAAAGGACGAATAAAGATGGCTTTGAAAATCAGGCTCGCCCGTGGTGGCGCGAAGAAACGCCCGTTTTACCGGATCGTTGTTGCCGAGGCCTCGGCCCCGCGCGACGGTCGCTATGTGGAACGTGTCGGAACCTACAACCCGATGGTGCCGAAGGACCATGATCAGCGGATGACGCTGAATGCCGAGCGTATTACCTACTGGCTTGGACAGGGCGCGCAGCCGACCGAGCGTGTTCAGAAGATGCTGGCGACAGCCGGCCTTGCCGCCGCGCCGGTGATCAGGGAACAGCCGAAGAAATCGGCGCCTGGCAAGAAGCGCGCCGAGCGTGAGGCCGAAGCTGCCGCTGCTGCGGCAGAAGCTGCAGAAGCCGCTGCCGCCGAAGAGGCCGCCGCCGCGGAAGCACCGGCCGAAGAGGCCCCTGCTGAGGAAGCCCCGGCCGAGGAAGCCGCTGCCGCGGAAGCGCCGGCTGAAGAGGCCCC
>JAYYLR010000096.1:0-9217 GCA_036143955.1 Pseudomonadota bacterium
GGAGGCCGCCATCCGCGCCATCCATGACGGCCACACCAAATACACCCAGGTCGACGGCATCCCCGAGCTGAAGGCCGCCATCTGCGCCAAGTTCGAACGCGAGAACGGGCTGAGCTACCGGCCCGAGAACATCTCGGTCGGCACCGGCGGCAAGCAGGTGCTGTTCAACGCGCTGATGGCCACGGTCCAGGAAGGCGACGAGGTGATCATCCCGGCGCCCTACTGGGTCAGCTTCGCCGGAATCGTCGAGGTCGCCGGCGGCAGGCCGGTCTTCGTTCGCGCCGGATTCGAGGACGGGCTGAAGCTTACGCCGGACGCGCTCGCCGCCGCCATCACCCCGAAAAGCCGCTGGGTCATCATCAACTCGCCCTCGAACCCGACCGGCATCGGCTACACGGCCGACGAGCTTTCGGCCTTCGCCGCCGTGATCCGCCGCCATCCGCAGCTGATGGTCGTCTCGGACGATCTCTATGAGCATCTGACCTATGACGGCTTCCGCTTCGCCACCATCGCCGCCGTCGCGCCGGACCTGGCCGAACGCGTGCTGACGCTGAACGGCGTGTCGAAATCCTACTGCATGACGGGCTGGCGGATCGGCTATGCCGCCGCCGCGCCGGAACTGGTGAAGGCGATGGCGAAGCTGCAGTCGCAATCGACCTCCTCGCCGGGAAGCGTCGCGCAATACGCCGCCGTCGCCGCGCTTGAGGGGCCGATGGATTTCATCGCCGCCAACAACGCCGCTTTCGCGCGGCGGCGGGGCCGTGTCCTTGCGGCGCTGAACGCCATCGACGGCATCAGCTGCCCGCCGCCCGACGGCGCCTTCTATGTCTTCGCCGATATCAGCGGGCTGATCGGGCGCCGCCGTCCCGACGGCAGGGTGATCGGGACCGACAGCGATTTCGCCGCGGCGCTGCTGGAACTGGGAGACGTCGCCATCGTGCCTGGCGTGGCGTTCGGCCTGTCGCCGGCCTTCCGGCTGAGCTTCGCGGCGGCGGATGACGTTCTTGACGAGGCGCTTGCCAGGATCGCGCGGGTCGTCGGCCAGCTTTCCTGACGCGGGGTTCGCCTCACTGCTGCCATATTGACCGGGTTCAGTGTCGTCAGGAACCTTCACCGCAGGGAGACACGCCATGCTGATCCGCACCCGCCGCAGCTGGGAGCTGCCGGAATCCGCCGCCACCCCGGAAAATGTCTGGATGAACCGCCGCGCCTGGCTGAAGGGCGCCGGGTTCGCCGGCCTCGGGCTTGCCACCTCCGGACTGGTGCCGACCGCCGCGATGGCGGCCATCGGCGGCTACCCGTACCCGCGAAACGAGGCCTATCAGCTCGACCGCGCGCTGACCGACGAGGACATGGCCACCACCTACACCAATTTCTACGAATTCGGGTCGTCGAAGAACATCTGGAAGAAAACCCGCAAGATGGTGACTGACCCCTGGGCGGTGACCATTGACGGCATGGTCGAGGCCGAGGTCACGATGGATGCCGAACAGCTTGTCTCCGCCATGGGCGGGTTCGAGGAACGGCTCTACCGGCATCGCTGTGTCGAGGCATGGGCGATGGCGGTTCCCTGGTCCGGCGTGCCGCTGGCGAATATCCTGAAGGTGGCGAAGCCGCTGTCGGGCGCGAAATATGTGCGGTTCGAGACCTTCATGGACCCGGCCGTGGCGCCAGGCCAGAAACAGGCCTGGTACCCGTGGCCCTATGTCGAGGGCCTGACCATCGAGGAGGTGCAGAACGAGCTGTCCTTCCTCGCCACGGGAATCTACGGCAAGCCGTTGCCGAACCAGAACGGCGCGCCGATCCGGCTTGTCACCCCGTGGAAATACGGCTTCAAGGGAATCAAGTCGATCCGCCGGATCACCTTCACCGACCAGCGGCCGGTCAGCTTCTGGGAAGAGCTGGCAGGCAATGAATACGGCTTCTGGGCGAATGTGAACCCGGGCATCCCGCATCCGCGCTGGCCGCAGAAGACCGAACGCCTGCTCGGAACCGACGAGCGTGTGCCGACGATGATCTTCAACGGCTACCGCAACGAGGTCGAATATCTCTATGCAAGCCTGCCGGTGCGCGACGCAAGGGAGCTGTATTATTAGGGAGCTACCGCCCAAGCAGGTCCAGCAGCCGGTCGGTCAGACCGTCCATCTCGTCGAGACGTTCGAAGGCGCCTGACGGCATCGCCGGCGTCAGCGGCACGGTGTGGCGGGCCGCGAACATGGCGTCGTGAAAGGCCCTGATCCGGCCGGTCTCGCCGCTCGGGTTTTCGGGGCCGGCATCAAGCCATGGCGCGATCATCACAGGCTTGCCTGTGATCGCCGCCTCGCTGGCCATATTGACCGAATCCGCCGTCACGATAACGGCCTGCGCCATCCCAAGCACGCCCGGATAGACATTCGGCTCACCGTTGCGCGGCATCATCACCCGCTCCGGCGGCAGCGCGGCAGCCACCCTCTCGATCACCAGGTCCGGCGTCCGCCGCGAGGCCACGGGAAGAAGCAGCGCGCTGGTGGCACTGGCGAAATCCGTCAGCCTGTCCGCCATGCGGCCTGCCATCGCCTCGCTGACCCGGTAGCGGCGGTTGTCGCCGCCGAGCATCACCGCCACAGACATGCCGCGGGTGACGCCAAGCCAGCGCGACGGCATTTCCATCATCGCCTTCTTGATGTCGGCGAGTGTCAGGCGGTTCAGCGATCCGGTGGTGACGAGAACATTCGGGCCGCGCGCCTGGTCATGGCGCGGCACGACAAGCGCATCGAACATCGCCGGCGGCAGACGCGGGTCCTGGATATGGACGATCTTCATGTCGCGGCCGCCGGCGCGGGCGCGCCGCCGCAGTGCCAGCGCATAGCCCGCCATCCGCCTGCCGCAGGTCACCAGAATGTCCGGGTAGCGGCCGGCATGTGGGCGGCGCTGCAGAATCCCGCCGCCACTGGCGGCATAGAGAGGCAGGCCGGGAACCGCCGCGGCCAGCCGCGGCAGGGCGCGGATCAGCCGGTGTGGCGAGACCGTAAATTCGTCAAGGCCCCAGTCCGGCCGCGCGCGCTTCATGGCCGCCGCCAGGGCCAGTGCCTGAAGCCGCATGCCGGCCGTGCCGTCGCTGGCAACCCAGACCTGCATCCGACCGCTGCCCTGTCCGGCAGCCGGCTTTGCTTTGGGGCTGGCGGGCGATCCCGGCATGCGCGAATGTCTCCTAAACTGTTGCAGGGCTTAGCTTATCATGCCGTTACGGGCACGGATACGCGCCCTGTAATGGACAATCATTCGTAGGAAATGCGGCAGACTTGCGCAATATTATTTCGCAATTTTCTTGCGCGACATCGGCGCTCCGCCTATCCTCGGGTCCAGATTGAAGACATTTTTCGCACGTCACATCAGACAATCCGATACGGGACATCATGGCAGGAAAGGTGAAGCTCGACACGGTCGACCGGCAGATTCTCAGCGATCTGCAGGATGATGGACGCATGACCAATGTGGATCTGGCAAAGCGCGCCGGCATTTCGGCGCCGCCCTGCCTTCGCCGTGTCCGCGGGCTCGAGGAATCGGGAATCATCCGCGGCTATCACGCCGATCTGGATGCCGAGGCTCTGGGCTATTCGGTTCAGGTTTTCGCCTTTGTCGGGCTGACCAGCCAGGCCGAGGCCGACCTCCAGCATTTCGAGGAAATGGTCACCTCATGGCCGCAGGTGCGTGAGTGCCACATGCTGATGGGCGAGACCGATTTCCTGCTGAAGATCGTCGCCCATGACTGGGACGACTTCCAGAAATTCCTGACCACCCGCCTGACGCCGGCGCCGAATGTCAGCCATGTGAAGACGGCGCTGGCCATCCGTTCGGCGAAGAACATGCCAGGCGTGCCGATCGACGGGTCGGAGTAGGTTCACCCCGCGACCTTGCTCATGTCGAACAGGGCGATCGACAGGACCTCGTAGCTTTTCACGCCGCCGGGGGTGTGAACCTCGGCTGAATCACCGACCGACTTGCCGATCAGGCCGCGCGCGATGGGCGAGGAGGTCGAGACGAGATTTTTCGTGATATCGGCCTCATAGGGCCCGACGATGTGATAGGTCGATTCCTCGTCCGTATCCTCGTCCGCAACCTCGACCGTGGTGCCGAACGTGACCTTGTCGCCGGTCAGCTTGCCGGCGTCGATGATCTCGGCCCGGCTGGTGACGTCCTCAAGCTCGGAAATCCGGCCTTCGATGAAGGACTGCTTCTCGCGCGCCGCATGATATTCGGCGTTCTCCGACAGGTCGCCATGCTCGCGCGCCTCGGAAATCGCCTGGATCACGGCCGGCCTTTCATTGGCTTTCAGATGCGAAAGCTCCGCCTTGATTGTCTCAAGCCCCTGCGGGGTGAAGGGAATCTTTTCCATCGTTCCGTCGTCTGTTCCATGCTTTATGGCATCAGGTCTTGTCGCATCAGGTCCGGAGGGCCCCCGGTCAAAACCGCCGGCGTCGGCTGTTACAGGCTGGCCGCGTTCGGCGCGCCGTGGTGTCCTCAGCTGGCGATGTCGGCAAGAAAACCCTGCAGTGTGCGAACACCGAGGTCGCCCTGCTGCAAGGCCCGGATGGCCTGCGCGGCAGCGCGACTGCCTGATACCGTAGTATAGTAAGGAATTTTGTTTGTTAAAGCCGTGTGACGCAAGGAGAAAGAGTCGCGCATCGAGGCGGCGCCCATGGCGGTGTTGAAGACAAGCTGGATGTCGCCCGAAAGCATCGCGTCGACAGCGTGCGGGCGGCCTTCCATCACCTTGTTGAGACGCGTTGCCGGAACGCCCGCGGCGGTCAGTGCCTCGGTCGTGCCGCCGGTGGCCAGTATCTCGAAACCGAGCTCGTGGAGCGTCCTGCAGATCTCGATGGTTGCCTGCTTGTCCTCGTCGCGCACCGAGACGAAGACCTTGCCGGACAGCGGCAGGTCGACGCCGGCGCCAAGCTGGCTTTTTGCGAAGGCACGACCGAAATCGCTATCGATCCCCATCACCTCGCCTGTGGATTTCATTTCCGGCCCGAGGACAACATCGCTTCCCGGGAAGCGGGCAAACGGGAACACAGCCTCCTTGACCGCCACATGGTCGAGAGAGACGTCGGACAGATCAAAGCCGGCAAGCTTCTCGCCGGCCATGACCCTGGCGGCGATCTTTGCCAGCGGCACGCCGGTGGCCTTGGCGACGAACGGAACCGTCCGGCTGCCGCGCGGGTTGACCTCGAGGAGATAGATGTCGTCATCCTTGATCGCAAACTGGACGTTCATGAGACCGACGACGCCAAGCGCACGGGCCAGAGCATCTGTCTGTCGGCGCAGTTCGACAATCAACTTTTCTGAGAGGGTCTGCGGCGGCAGCGAGCAGGCCGAGTCGCCGGAATGGATGCCGGCTTCCTCGATATGCTCCATGATGCCGCCGATATAGACGTCATCCCCGTCGCACAGCGCATCGACATCAACCTCGACGGCATTGTTCAGGAAGCTGTCGATGAGAACCGGATTATCTCCCGAAACGATGACCGCGTCGCGCATGTAGCGCTCGAGATCGGCTTCATGATGCACAACTTCCATCGCCCGGCCACCGAGGACGTATGACGGCCGGATCACAACCGGCAGTCCCACTTCGGCGACAATGGCGCGGGCTTCTTCGGCCGAATGGGCAATGCCGTTCTCGGGCTGCAGAAGACCGAGGTCATTGACCAGTTTCTGGAAACGTTCGCGGTCTTCGGCCAGGTCAATTGCGTCCGGGCTGGTGCCGAGAATGGGAATGCCGGCGGCCTCGAGCGCGGCGGCGATCTTCAGCGGCGTCTGGCCGCCGAGCTGCACGATCACGCCATGCATGCGGCCGGACTGCGACTCGCGCCGGATCACCTCGATGACATCCTCATCCGTCAGCGGCTCGAAATACAGCCTGTCCGAGGTGTCGTAGTCGGTCGACACCGTCTCCGGATTGCAGTTGATCATGATGGTCTCATAGCCTGCATCCGAAAGCGCGTAGCAGGCATGGACACAGCAGTAGTCGAACTCGATGCCCTGACCGATCCTGTTGGGGCCACCGCCAAGGATCACCACCTTGTCGCGTTCGGACGGCGCGGCTTCGCATTCGGCACCAATGACCGGCTCGTAGGTCGAATACATATAGGCCGTCTCGGAAGCGAATTCGGCGGCGCAGGTGTCGATCCGCTTGTAGACCGGATGGATGCCTGCGGCCTGCCGCGCGGCGGCGACCTCCGCGTTCGGAACGCCGGCAAGCATCGCCATCCGCGCGTCGGCAAACCCCATCGACTTCAATGCCTGAAGCGAGGCCGAGTCGCCCGGAATACCGTCGCGGGCGAGGGACGCCTCGGCGTCGATGATGACGGCGATGCGCTCAAGGAACCATTTGTCCCATCCGGTGACGGCGTGAAGTTCATCCAGCGCCATGCCGGACCGAATTGCCTGCGCGATCCGCAAAATGCGGAAGGGAACGAATTCGCCGAGCCATCCTCGCAGCGGGTCACCGCCAAGCGCCTCGTCATGCTCGGGCATCGGCATTTCATCAAGCCCGGTGAGGCCCGTTTCCATCGAGCGGAGCGCCTTCTGCAGGCTTTCTTCAAAGGAGCGCCCGACGGCCATGGCTTCGCCGACGGATTTCATCGAGGTCGAAAGCCTGGCGTCCGATCCCGGGAATTTTTCAAAGGTGAAGCGCGGGATCTTGGTGACGATGTAGTCGATCGTCGGCTCGAAACTTGCCGGGGTGACGCCGGTAATGTCGTTTGCCAGCTCGTCCAGCGTGTAGCCGACAGCCAGTTTCGCCGCGACCTTGGCAATCGGGAAGCCAGTTGCCTTCGAGGCCAGTGCCGATGACCGGCTGACACGCGGATTCATTTCGATGATGATGATCCGGCCGGTGTCCGGGCATACGGCGAACTGCACGTTCGACCCGCCCGTGTCGACGCCAATCTCGCGAAGAACGGCAAGCGATGCGTCGCGGAGCGCCTGATATTCCTTGTCGGTCAGCGTCAGCGCCGGCGCCACGGTGATCGAATCACCGGTGTGCACACCCATCGGGTCCATGTTCTCGATCGAGCAGACGATGATGCAGTTGTCGGCGGTGTCGCGCACCACCTCCATCTCGAATTCCTTCCAGCCGAGGACGGATTCCTCGATCAGGACCTCGCTGACCGGCGAAAGCCGCAAACCGTTGCGGACAATCTCCTCGAACTCGGCGCGGTTGTAGGCAACCCCGCCACCTTCGCCGCCGAGGGTAAAGGACGGGCGGATGATCGCCGGCAGGCCGACAATGTTTAGGGCCTCGAGACCGTCCTCGAAATTGTTGACTGTGCGGGCGCGGGCGCATTGCAGGCTGATTTTCTCCATCGCCACGCGGAACAGCTCGCGGTCTTCCGCCTTTTCGATCGAATCGGGGCGGGCGCCGATCATCTCGACGCCGAATTTCGCGAGGGTGCCGTCCTTCTCGAGCGCAAGCGCCGTGTTGAGCGCCGTCTGACCGCCCATGGTCGGCAGCAGCGCGTCCGGCTTTTCCGCCTCGATGATGCGGGCGACCGTCGCCGGCGTAATCGGCTCGACATAGGTTGCGTCGGCCATGCCGGGGTCGGTCATGATCGTCGCCGGGTTGGAATTCACCAGGATGACCCGAAAGCCTTCGGCCTTCAGCGCCTTGCAGGCCTGTGCTCCCGAATAGTCGAATTCGCACGCCTGTCCGATGATGATCGGGCCGGCGCCGATGATGAGAATGGAATTGATGTCGTCGCGGCGCGGCATGGTTACCCTTTCCGTTCGTCCATAAGCGCGGTGAAGCGTTCGAACAGGTAGCGCGAGTCGTGGGGCCCCGGAGATGATTCAGGGTGGTACTGGACACAGAAAGCAGGTTTCTGGAGATGGCGCAGACCTTCGATCGACCCGTCGAAGAGCGAAAGGTGGGTCACTTCCAGCGTTTCCGGAAGCGTGTCGGGATCCACCACGAAACCGTGGTTCTGGCTTGTGATTTCGATCCGCCCGGTGGCGAGGTCCTTGACCGGATGATTGGCGCCGCGGTGGCCGCGATCCATCTTGCGGGTGCCGGCACCCATGGCCAGCGCCATAAGCTGATGGCCGATGCAGATCCCAAAGACCGGCATGTCGGCTTCGATCATCGCTGCAATCTGTGTCGCCGCGTAATCCGCCGTTGCCGCCGGATCGCCAGGGCCGTTTGAAAGGAAAACGCCATCCGGGTTCATGGCCAGTACCGTCTCGGCCGTGGTTTCGGCGGGAACAACCGTCACATCGCATCCGGCGTCGGTAAGACAGCGAAGGATGTTGTGCTTGCAACCGAAATCCATCGCCACGACGCGGTGGCGGGGGGTTGCAGCATGGTAACTGGCGGTGGCGAAATCCCAGCTTCCTTCGCGCCATGTCGCCTCTGCATCGCGTGTAACCTCGATCGCCAGATCCATGCCTGACAGGCCCGGCCAGCTACTGGCCATTTCGGTCAGTGCGGGAATGTCGAATTTGCCGTCGGGACGATGGCACAGCACGCCGTTCGGGGCTCCGTTGTCGCGGATTCGCCGTGTCAGAGCGCGTGTATCGATACCGGCGATGCCCGGAAGGTTGTTTGCAACCATCCATTCATGAAGCGACGAATCGCTCCGCCAATTGGCCGGGTTTGTCGGAATCTGTCTTGTGATCATGCCCAGTGCCGCCGGATCACCGGTCTCGTGGTCCTGCGGATTGGCACCGACATTGCCGATGTGCGGGAAGGTAAAGGTGACGATCTGCCCTGCATAGGACGGATCGGTCATGATTTCCTGGTAACCCGTCATCGAGGTGTTGAAGCAGACTTCTCCGACATTCGTCGCTTCCGCTCCGAAACCGGTTCCCTCGAAAACTGATCCATCACCAAGAACAAGAACGGCGGTCGATTCGTTACGACCCGGGTTGGGCGCGGCGTCAGGCCGCCCAGAGTTCGTGTTCTGCGCCATTGAGATCCTTACGGCAAATAGGCTAAAATGCTGACCTCGCCGTCGCTCGGCTAAGCACCGCCCCGTGTGGTTGGCGTGGCGGTGATGCGAGGTCGCTGAGTGATACATAAGGCGAAACAGACGGTCAAGTGGCTGCCATTATCAAATTCGATGCCAGTCCCTTGCGAAATGTGCGATATGTGTCTAAAAGCCACCGTCTTTCCGCCGTTCACAGCAACGCGGAAGGAAAGTTTCAAGGCAGGTGTACCATGGCGAGTTTGCGCGAAGACATT
>JAYYLR010000097.1:0-4814 GCA_036143955.1 Pseudomonadota bacterium
ATCGCCAGCGGAACACCGATATATCCGTAGTTCGGATAGGCGGCATTGAGCCCAAACATGCCGCTTTCAAGCCGCGTTAGCGAGAAGAGCGGCCGTGCGAACAGTGCCGCGATGATGAAGACCACGATGGTCGCAAGTTCATAGCGCCAGATGAAACCCCAGTTCAGGAAATCCAGCGCTTTTCCGGCGCCGATCTTGATGAACACCATTGTCGGCATGGCGATGAAGAAGGCGAAGCGTGCCATCGTCTTGGCATCCGTATCGCCGACAAACCCGACATGGCGGCAGAACATGCCGAGAAAGATCAGCGCGAAGAACGGAACGGTGAGGGAGAGGACTGTGGACATGCGCTGCAAACAGGTGTCGTTATTCCGGCGGGTTTGGCGTGAGCGCCACCGGTCGTGACTTTGGATTACAGGTAATATTTCGCGCCGACAAGAAGATTAGGTCGCCGCACTGGGGGCCCGTGCTGGACCGTCCGGTGCGATCATCAATCCGTCGCCAGCATTGTTGTCATGGCGCGATGGCCGGACATGAAGGCGTCCTCGACCCGCGCGCCGGCAACCCAGTCCCCGGCGATGGTTATCCTGCCGTCACCGCTCAGGCGAGGGGCGTTTTCATCAGCCGGTTTCGTGACGCGGGCGTAGCGCCAGCGATGCGCCGCCGCATAGCGCGGCGTCGGCATGGTCTCGCCAATCATCACCTGATAGGCTGAGAGAAGCGCGGCCGCGATCGAATCAGGATCGCGTTCAAGCTCGCTGGCACTCCAGTCGGGGGCGGCCTGGACGACCAGTGCCCCATCCGGCTGCGGCGCGCCTGCCGGGCGTTGCGCTTCCCAGCAGGCCCATCCCACAGGCCCGCTGTCGGCGCCCGTCGGGGCGGCTAGCGCCGGCAGGTCGGCGACATCGAAGCCGTACATGCCGGTCCAGCAGGGGGCGTAGACAGCTGTCTGCGCCGTCGCCGACAGGTCGTCGGCGATCCCGGCTAGCAGGCGCGCCGCCTGCGGCGCCGGCGCCGTCATGACTATGCGATGCCCGCGCGCCAGTTCGCCGTCCGCGCCGTTGCAGACGATGGTGCCGTCATGCCTTGTCAGTTCGGTGACCTCCGCTTGCTGGCGAATGTCCAGCCCCTGGCCGATAAAGGCCGGAAGGTCGCGCATCGTCGGTGCGCCGCAGAACGCATCGCGGCCGGCAACCTGCCATGGATTGAGCGCGCCAGCGGTCTCTGCCTGCGCGCAGACGGTGATGAAGGCTTCCTGCCGGGCTGTCAGGAACTGTGCGCCGTGGTTGAAGGTGAAGCCCTCGGCACGGCGCGTCGACACGCGCCCGCCGATCCGCCGCCCCTTGTCGAGGACGCAGGCCGAATGCCCGCTGGCCACGGCAAGGCGGGCCGCGGCCAGCCCGGCCATGCCGCTGCCGATAATGACGAAATCATATGGTGTCGTGTCAGCCATTCCGGTCTTCCAAGAGTTGGGCAGGCGCCGCGCGCAGCTCTGGCTCCCTGGGGAAGATATGGGTATTGTGGCGGCATAACTCCAGCGGGATCACGCCACATGCTGTCAACAAACGCCGCCGCCAGACTCCGTGACGAGGCCGCCGCCCTCGGCGATGTCCACCTTCGCGACCTTCTTGCCGATTCAGTGCGTTCGCGTGGTCTGGTCCGTGAGCATGGCGATCTGAGAGTGGATGTCTCACGCCAGAAACTTGGCGACGGGACGGTCGGTCTGCTTCTGGACCTGGCGGCCGATACGGGTCTCGAGACCCGTATCGCGGCGCTGTTCGCAGGCGAGCGGATCAACCGCTCCGAAGACCGGCCGGTCCTGCATATGGCACAGCGCGACGAGGCGCGCACCGCGGGCGGCGAGTTCGCGCGGCTTGTCGAGTTTGCCGAGCGCCAGCGCGACGGCCGGATCGACGATGTGGTGAATATCGGCATCGGCGGTTCCGACCTTGGCCCGGCGATGGTCAGCGCGGCGTTGGCCGGCCATGCCGACGGGCCGCGGGTGCATTATGTGTCGAATGTCGATCCGAGCCATCTTCACGACGTGCTGGCGGCCTGCGATCCGTCGCGAACGCTTGTCATCGTGACATCCAAGACCTTCACCACCTCGGAGACGATTCGCAACGCCGCGCTGGCCCGGGCATGGCTCGCCGCCGACGGTGCCGGTATGGCCGCTGTCACGGCGGCGCCGGAGGTGGCGGCGGGCTGGGGTGTCGACCCGGACCGCGTGTTCGACTTCGACAAGGGTGTCGGCGGGCGCTATTCGCTGTGGTCGGCGGTCGGGCTACCGGTGATGATCGGGGTCGGTCCCGACGCCTTTGCCGGCATGCTGGCCGGGGCGGCTGAAATGGACCGGCATTTTCGTGACGCGCCGGCGCCGGAGAACATTCCGGTCCTGCTCGGCCTTCTGCGGATCTGGAACCGCAACTTCCTCGGCCTGGCGACGCACGGGATCATGCCCTATGACCAGCGGCTTCATCTTCTTCCGGCCTGGGCGCAGCAGCTGGAGATGGAATCGAACGGCAAATCGGTCTCGGTCGACGGGGCGCCGCTCGCCCACGCCACGACGCCCGTCGTCTGGGGAACGGCCGGGACCGGCTGCCAGCACAGCTTCTTCCAGGCGCTCCACCAGGGGAGCGATATCGTGCCGCTCGATATCCTGCTGCCGATGCGGCCGAGCGGGCTGCACCTTGCCGGCGACTGGCAGGCGAGCCACCGGGTGCTTGTCGCCAATGCCGTTGCGCAGGCCGAGGCGCTTGCCGTCGGCAGCCCGAACAGCGCCGAGCCGCACCGGCATTTCCCGGGCGACAGGCCGTCGACCATCATCAGCTGGGACGAAACAACACCCGAGGCGGTCGGCAGGCTGCTGGCGCTGTACGAGCATGTGACGGTGGTCAGCGGCTTCGTCTGGGGCGTCAACAGCTTCGACCAGTGGGGGGTCGAGCTTGGCAAGGTCATGGCAAGGCAGGCCGAAGCGGTTCTGGCGGGCGATGCGGTGGCCGACGGGCTCAGCGCGACGGCGGCCGATCTTCTGGCACGCATGCCAAAGCCCGCCGACGGCTAGGCCGTGTTCCGCGGCTTCATCGGCATCGACTGGTCCGGCGCGCGCGGACCGCGCCAGCCGGGGATCCAGCTTGCGATGGCGGCACCCGGGGGCGGCGCCCCGCTGACGCTCGATCCGGACGGGCACCGCCACTGGGGGCGCCAAGCGGTGCTTGACAGGCTCCTCGCGCTTGCCGCCGCGCCGGACGAGGCACCGCTTCTTGTCGGCATCGATTTCGCCTTCGCCCATCCCTTCATCGACGAGGACGGCTATTATCCCGGACTTGCCGCCGCGCCGCGCACCCCGGCGGCGCTGTGGGCGCGTGTCGAGGCCGAATGCACCGGCGATCCGCATCTCTATGGCGGGGCGATGTTCGCCGCGCCGGGACTTGCCGACTATTACCTCTCGCCGCGAAACCACGGCGCGCCGCGCTATCGCAGCCGGAGGCGGGTGACCGAACTGGCGGCCCGCGCCGCCGCCCGCGCGCCGTCACCGACCTTCAAGGCCATCGGCGCCGACAATGTGGCCACCGGGTCGATGGCCGGCATGCGGCTGATCCATGCGTTGAGGAGCGCGCTGGGGCCGCGCCTCGCCGTCTGGCCGTTCGACCGGGTCGACCCGCACCGGTCGGAGGGGCCGGCGATGGTGCTGGTCGAGATTTTCCCGAGCTATTACTTCCATCTTGCCGGTTTCAACCCGGCGAAGAACGCCGCCGCCGACCCGGCTTTCATGAGCGCGGCGCTCGCCGCCTATGGCAGCGCCGGTGTGGGGAGCGACTTCACGCCGCGCGGCGCCGACGCCGACGAGGCGGACGCGCTGATCTCGGCAGCCGCGCTTCGCCATTTCGCGGGCTTGCCGGACAGCTGGACAGCGCCGCCCGCCGCCTCCAGCGAGGGCTGGATCTTCGGCGTGCCGGCACAGGACGGCTGACAACGGGACTTTGTCAGTGATTGCGGGGCATGATCACCCGTTGCTGGCGATCCAGCTCATGCTGTGATAGCGGAAGATGAGAACGGCCAGTCCGGCGAAGGCCGCGAAGGTCGCATAGGTGATGAGACGCTTTCGCGAATCGTCCATTTCGGACCTGTTGATCCTGTCGATCAACAGGAACACGATTCCGGCGGCAAGCGCCAGGCCGAAACCACCCACCATCGCGATGTCCATGCACTTCCTCCCGCGTTGCGTAACCGCCCCGACAGAACCATCTGTATGTGGCGGAATGTCACACCGCGACCATGGCATGATTTGGGGAAGGGGGCAAATGGGATTGCGGGCAGGTCAGCCTGTGTAGGGAAGCGAGGAATGATGCAGCACGAGTTTCAGGCTGCCATCGCCCGCCCGCCTGTAGCCGAAGCTCTTGTCGACCTTGACCACATCGCCGTTCCTGTCCGTAAAGGTCACCCATCCCATCCACATCGCGACATCGCCTTCAATGAAGGCGGACGATGTTTCGAACCAGACGTCACGCCAGGATTTCAGGCCGAAGCCGGTGTCCCGCGGAAATTCGGGGTCATGCCCGATGAAGTAGGACAGGGTGCCTTTCCTGTCCGAGCGGAACGTCTGGGTGCCGCCGCTCAGGGTCGGCTTGAACAGGATCGGCCCAAACTCGAATCCGTAGAGACTGTCCAGAAGACCGCCCGCGACGTTTCGGGCCCCCTCGATGCCCTTGTCGTCATAGGCCTTTGAAATGGCGACGAGGCCTTCGCCCCAGGCGTTGCGGGCTTCGGCCAGCTCTGTTTCGTTGATCGTCATTCCCGTGTCCTGTCATTGC
>JAYYLR010000098.1:0-3288 GCA_036143955.1 Pseudomonadota bacterium
AACCGACATGGCCGATTCACCCAGAATTGCCGTCATTCGTGGAGACGGGATTGGCGCCGACGTGACCGATGCAACCCTCGGGATAGCGGAGGCCGCCCTGGCAGGTATCGGGGCGCCGGCGCCGGCATATGATGACATCGATGCCGGCGCAGCCTTTTTCGCCGAAACCGGCAATGACATCGAACCTGATGGCGAAACGCGCGCCGGCGCGGCTGATGCGATATTCCTCGGCGCCATCGGACTGCCATGGATCAGGCATGCCGACGGCACCGAAATATCGCCGCATCTGCGGCTTCGCGACAGGTTCCAGCTCTACGCCGGCGTGCGGCCTGTCCGTGCCTATCCGAACGCGCCGCAGCGACTTGCGGACCCGCGTGCCGCAACGCTCGACATGGTGATCGTCCGTGAGTCCACCGAAGGTCTTTTCTACACGGCCGCGGTCCATGACAGATCCCCTGTGGAGGGGGACCCGGACAACCCGGAGGCGGTTTCCGATATCATGCGGATCAGCGCCGAAACGACCCGCAAGCTTCATGAATTTGCGTTTCGCCTCGCAGCGAAACGAAAACGCCGCGGCAGGCCCGGGAAACTAACCTGCGTCGACAAGGCGAATGTCTTCAGGTCTCAGGCCTTTTTCAGATCGATTTTCGATCGGGTGGCGGTCGGTCACCCGGATATCGAGACCGGCTACAGCTACGTCGATGCGATGGCGCTCGATATGGTGCGGCAGCCGTGGGACTTCGACGTCATGGTGATGGAGAACATGTTCGGAGACATCCTTTCCGACCTGGCGGGCGGTCTTGTCGGCGGCATGGGCATGGCGGCCTGCGGCGAGATCGGGGATGAACACGGGCTTTTCCAGCCGGCCCATGGATCGGCGCCGGACATAGCCGGTCAGGACCGGGCAAATCCGCTTGCCGCGCTTCTCAGCGGCGCGATGATGCTCGACTATCTTGCCGAGACATGCGACCTGCCCGCCTATGCGGCGGCGGCGACGTGGATCGAGGATGCGGTCGCGGACGGTTTCGCCGAAAACGAGATCCGGCCGATGGAGTTTGGCGGCGACATGGGGACCATAGCCGTCACAAAGACGGTCCTAACCAGAATAACGGAGGCAGGCTGATGTATGTGATCGCTGTGGATTTCGAGATCGACCCGGCAAGGCTGGAAGAGTTTCTGCCACTGATGAAGGCAAATGCCGCTTCGTCGGTCCGCGATGAGCCCGGTTGCCATCTGTTCGAAGTCTGCCAGGACCCCGAGGCGCAACATCGGATCTTCCTTTACGAGCTCTATGACGACAGGGCGGCATTCGAGGCGCATCTCGCCTCGCCGCATTTCAAGCGCTTCGACGCGGCAACCTCCGACATGCTCGTGGCCAAGACGGTGCGCGCCCTCGCACGTCTCTAGCAAGGCGCGGCTCAGAGCGCCAGCAGGACCGGGATCGCCAGAACCGACAGCAGGAAACTCCACAGGATCGATAGGGCTATGGCGTCCTTTTCGCCACCATAGCGGCTGGCGAACGTCAATGCCATGATGCCGACCGGCGACACTGCGACAAGCAGCGATGTGCGCGCCGCCTCAAGCACATAACCACCCCACCAGAGGATCAGCCCGGCAGCAAGCAGCGGGTGCACCAGCATCTTCATGCCAGTTATATAGCCCGCGAGGCGCATGTGCGACCTGTCGAGAGGGGCTGCCAGGAGGACACCGGCGGCGAAGAGGCCACAGGGTGCTGCAGTGTCAGCGATGAAGCCTGCGGCCCTGACAAGCGACAGAGGCGCCGTTACCGGTGCCAGATTGACAACAAGGCCGAACAGCAGTGCCAGCAGCAGCGGATTGCGTGCCTGCCGCATCACCGCTGACGCCACCCCGCGGCCGGCCATTGAGTTGACGTCGAGGAGGACGATGGAGAGCGCGAAAATGATGATGTCGAACGCGATGATGCTGCGCACCGGCAGGGTCATGTCGGGGGGAAAAGCGAACTGTGCGATGGGATAGGCGAACATCACATGGTTCGAAAAGGACGCGCCTATGCCGACAAGTATGGCGTTCTTGAAATCGAGCCTGAAAAGCCAGACGCCAATCAGCGCGGTCACCGCATAGAGGATCACCTCACCAAGAAGATACAGACCGACAAGCGTCAGATCGGCGGCGCCGAAATCGCTTGTCACCAGGATGCTGACAAGAATAGCGGGGGCGGCGATACGGGCGATCAGCTTCAGGATCGCCGTCGCCTCGGCGTCGTCAAACACACCACGGCGCGCCAGCCAGAAGCCCAGGAAGAACATCAGTGCTACGGGGAACACCGAGGACAGGAAATTGTTCAGAATGTCGGCCACGTCGTCTTGTCCTCACGGCTTGCCGGAATGCGCCCGCGCTCAGTCTAGGACTTTCAGGCGACGGCGCCGAGGGAATAAAGCCCGACCACCGCAAGGCTGCCGGCAAGCTGCAGCAGAAAAACACCAACCGAGGCAAGATGAAGAAGGCCGAAAATACGCTTTGCGGCTGGATCGCCTTCCAGCTCACGGTCGCGATATGCATTGATCTTCGGTGTCAGCACAAGCAGGTTCAGCGCGAAGCCGGACGCGATCAGACCCGATACGGTGAATTGCCAACCGACCCCTGCGATCAGCGCTACAATGCAGGCCGCAAGCGACAGCCCCAGCCCGAACATGAACATCCGCGGGAACAGTACCCGCAGGAAGGCACCGACGGCCTTCGCCGAAAGTGTCTTGAAGGCAGCCTGCGGTACCACAGCCATGAAGAACAGCATGAAACCGGCAATCGCCGCATGTATGAGGACCAGAATTGCCACGACCGTCTTCCTTCCCAGACTCGAAACCCTGTACGACTTTCAAAATGGAAGCAGGCGGCCCGCGCTTCAAGGCGGGCTGATGACGCAGGGACACGCTAGCCGAGCGTGCTCATCCAGCCAAGACTGGCATCGGTGTCGCCGTTCTCGGGTTTGTACTCCGCACCAAGCGGCGCATCGTATCCAAGCGCGCCGATATGCGCGAACACATGCCGGTAATCGATCTCGCCACGGTCGGGACGTCCGCGGTCGGGAACGCCGGCGAACTGGATATGGCCGGTGATGTCCAGATTCGCACTCAGACGGCGCGTCAGGTCGCCTTCCAGAATCTGGACATGGTAGCAGTCGAACATCAGTTTCAGGTTCGACGCGCCGACCGTCTCGATAATCCGCCGCGCCTTGTCGGTATGGTCGAGAAAATAGCCCGGCGCATCATGATGGTTCAGCGGTTCGATAAGAAAGGTGACATCCGGCGC
>JAYYLR010000099.1:0-3383 GCA_036143955.1 Pseudomonadota bacterium
GCTGCATTGGCCATTCGAGAATTTCCATGCCTTCGGCATCCGGGTCGGGAACCGGCATATAGGCTGACTCGTCGGCGTAGAAATTCTCCTCGGACAGCCAGCGGGTCGGCAGAACCGGGCGCGGCCATTGATGCGATCCGGCGACACAGCGAAGCGTGGCGGCGCCGACCGGGTCGACCGGGCACCAGAAGCTGACAGTCTGCCTGCCCTCGACGAAATAATACGGGCTGTCTTGATGCCAGGGCGTGGACTTGCTCGTCCCGGGTTCCTTGACCAGGACATGATCGTGAAACAGCTTGGCTGTCTGTGAGCCCATCAGGTCGGCCGCGACCTCGCCGACCGGCGAGTCGGCAATCACCTCTTGAAAGGGCTGGAACCTCGTCCAGTTGCAATAGTCATCGAAGAACCGTCCCGTTTCGCCGGCTTTAAGGTTCTCGGCAGCATAGGGGCCCGGGTCGGCCATGTTCGCCTCGATACCCTCGGCAATCAAATCAACGAAACTGGCGAACAGTCCGGGCACCAAAACCGCACCGTCACGCGCGAAATCGTCGATCTGTCTTTGCGTTAGAAGCCGGTGCATCGGGGTCTTCCTGCTTAGCCGTTGATGAGAAGCGAGTCGCGGTCAAGTGAGAAATTCGCATAGATCGGCAGAAAAGCCGCGCCGATGGCGCGCGCCGTAATGCCGATCTCGGCCTGGCGTATCTCCGGCATGTGAACGCCCTTGCCGTTATAGTCCGCAAGTGCCGCCTCGGTCATCCGCAACAGATCGGCTGTCCGGTCCTCGGGAAGCCCGCCGGCAAGGATGACGGCGTCAAGATCGAGGATTGAAGCGGTAGACGTGATGGCGAAGGCGAGGCTGTTAGCCGCACCCCTGGCCCATTCGGTGAACAGCCCGATCGTCGCCTCGTCCTGTTCGCCATAATAGAAGGAATGCGGATCACCGCGGCCGGCGGCACGAACAAGGGCTTCGAAGCCTGTCAGCGACGCCTTCTCGATCAGTTGCGCCGGCATGGACGGCCCCGCGATCCCGGTCGGCAGCGACCCGATGGCGGCCGCAGCACCCCGCGCGCCTGTCTGAAGCTGGTTCGAGAGCACCAGCCCGCCACCGACAAAACTGCCGACATAAAGATAGAGAAAATTCTGTATTCCCCTTCCGACACCGAAACAGAGCTCGGCGAGGCAGGCTGCAGACACATCGTGAAGAAGGAAGGTTGACGCGCCGATACGTGATTCGACCTCGGCTGTTATGTCGATATCGTTCCAATCCTGCAACACATCCGGAGGCAGGTTGAGCTCCCGTTCCCAGCCAGCGAGGGTCCGCGGCATCGCGATCCCGGCACCAAGGATTCGGCTTTGCTGCTCAGCTGGGAGGTCGGCGATCAAGCCGGGCAGGTTTTCATCAATAAGACGAAGCGTCTCGGCAGCGTCGGGAAGCGCGAAACGCTCGGTACGCCTCGCCAGGACAGTGCCGTCGAACCCCATAGCAATAAGATCGAGCGAACGTCGGCCAATCTTGATCCCAATTGACACGGCACCAAAAGGATTCAATGCGAAGGGTGTCGATGGCTGGCCGACCCGGCCACGCATCTTGTCGCCGCTGAGAAGCAGCTCGCTGGCCAACAGGCGCTTCACGATGACCGTGATCGTCTGCGCCGACAGACCGGTCATGCGTGCAAGGTCGGCCTTTGTTAGCCATCCGTGACGCCGCAGAAGGGCGATCACAAGATGCTCGTTATATTGTCCGACACTGACCTGGTTGCCACCTTGCAACGAAGCCGTAATGTGATCGCCGATCGGCGACTGCGCTTTCATTCTTATCCGTTTCCCCTGAAATAGCAGCGGTAAGAATAGAAGCGCCGCCCCCCAAAAACAAATGCCGCGTTGCTTGAGTTCCGACAAGGTTCAACTGACCATAGTGGCTGTCCCTTTATTTTTAAATCAAATTGAATTATTAATTGGAAAGTTCCGGGCGTTTATACAGGACTCGTTCAAAGCAAGCTGGGGGAAACTATGAAACAAGTTGCCATCAATGGGTTCGGCCGCATCGGCAGAAACGTGGTGCGGGCGCTCATCGAGACGCCGCGCGACGATTTCCAAATCGTCGCCATCAACGATCTCGCGCCGGCAGAGACCGCGGCGCTGCTTCTTGAACTGGACTCGACGCATGGCCGGCTTGCCCGGCCAGTCAGCCATGGTGATGGATATATCGAGGTCGACGGCCAGCGCTTCGACTATATCAGCCACCGTGATCCAGAATCCTGCGCATGGGGCAAACGTGGCATCGACCTTGTCATGGAATGCACAGGGATTTTCACCGCAGCAGAGGATGCGCGGCGTCACATTGAGGCAGGCGCCGGCACCGTGCTCGTCTCGGCTCCGTCGAAAGGCGCCGACGCAACAATCGTTTTTGGGGTCAACCACGACAGCCTCGAATCCGGGATGCAAATCGTCTCAAATGCGTCCTGCACCACCAACTGCCTGGCACCGGTGGCCAGCGCTCTGCATGCCGCCTGCGGGATCAATCAGGGATTCATGACGACCATTCACGCCTACACCGGCGACCAGAACCTGATTGATGGCGATCATAGCGATCCCTACCGCGCCCGCGCGGCGGCGCTGAACATGGTACCGTCGACGACCGGCGCGGCGCGGGCCGTTGGCCTTGTTCTTCCCGAACTTGCCGGCAAGCTGGACGGCGTCGCCATTCGCGTCCCGACACCGAATGTATCTGCCGTCGATCTGGTCTTCGAACCGACAAAGCCGATGTCCGCAGAGGGGATCAATGAAGCGCTTGTCGCCGCGGCTTCCTCCATGGCACCGGTGATGACGGCCACCGATCGGCCGCTTGTCTCCACCGATTTCAACCACGACCCCGCCTCCGCCGTGGTGCATCTCGACCAGACACGTGTCATGCCCGACGGCATGACCCGCGTTCTGGCCTGGTATGACAATGAATGGGGATTTTCGAATCGGATGCTGGACACGGCAGGGGCGATTCTGAGACTCTAAAGGCGGCACGCGTCCGGCAGATGTCGCTGTCACCCGTTACAGGTCAGGGAAACCACGGATGAGTGAAACGAAAGTTCCTTCCGTCAATCTCTACCCCAGTGATTATGTTATCATTGGCGGGACCGGCGATCTGGCGCTCAGGAAGATCTTCCCAGCTCTATTCTGGCGCTATCTCGACGGTCAGATCACAAATGAATATCGGATTGTTGCCGCCTCGCGTCGGGACATGTCGGTCAATGACCTGGCTGGGCAGCTTCGCCCGTTCTGTGAAGAAGGAATAGCCAGCGAGGCCGACTGGACCGGATTTCTGTCGCTGATCTCGGTCATTCCGCTGGACGTGAAATCAGGTGACGGCGCCTCGGAACTTGGGGCCT
>JAYYLR010000100.1:0-6098 GCA_036143955.1 Pseudomonadota bacterium
CGTTCTCGCGCAGCCTGGCGGCATGCTCGTCCATATGATCCTCGATGAAGGAGAAGAACAGATCCATGTCACCTTCGGAGATAAAATCCAGCAGGGTGTAGCTGGTAATCGTCGCTTGCGTCATTACAGGATTCCCGCCCGTTGTTGGGTTGTCGCAGAGTCTCCGAAAAGCCTACGTCAGAAACGCGTTCCGATACAGCGCGACCGGCAGGAGGCGCGCCCCGGCGGCAAGCCGTTCCACAGGCGCTTCGAAGGCGTATCCGTAAAAGGACATGCCATCCTCCGGAAAATGGTTTGCCGTGGCGCCGGATGACATGTGCTTTCGCACAGCCGGATGCTAGACCTTTCGGCCATGAAGCCGACAGATCAATCTCATGCTAGATTGCCATCCCGGCGGTGATTTCATGAAAACAGGGGGTCAGCCATAGCCGCCGACTGACCGTTACACGTCCCCCCGCAGCCATCAGAAGAGGATGCCGCACATCATGTCAGCAAAAGCCTGGCTGCTTCTCCTGTGCCTGTCATTCATCTGGGGGGCGTCATTTTACTTCGTCGAGATCGGGCTGGCCTATCTCGACCTGTTCTGGCTTGTCAGCCTGCGGTTGTGCAGCGGTGCGACCGCGCTGTATCTGTGGTTCAGGTCACAGCGCCTGACGTTGCCGCAGGACAGGCGCTTCTGGCTGACGGCGATGGTGACGGGCGCGCTCAACAATGTCATCCCCTTCACCCTGATCGCCTATGGCCAGCAGTTTGTGACCGGTGGCCTCGCCTCGATCGTCAACGCCAATACCGCCTTCATCAGCGTCATCATTTCCGGAATTTTCGTCGCCAGCGAGCCCGCCAGATGGAACCGCATAGCCGGGGTGCTGATCGGCGTCTTCGGCGTCGGCATCGCCATTGGTGTAGGCAGCCCACAGGCCGGCCACAGCGACGGGTCGGAACTGATCGGCGGGGTCGCCATCATACTCGCCACGGTGTCATACGCCTTCGCGGCGGTCTGGGGACGGCTGAAGCTGACCGGCTATACGCCGATTCAGGGCGCCGTTGGCATGCTGATCTGTTCCGCTGCCGTCTCGCTTCTCGCAAGCTGCCTGATTTCGGGACAGCCAGGCCTGCGCTTGACCCACAATGTCTTCGATGGGGTGCAGCTTCTGGTCGGCCTTGGCGTTCTCGGCACGGCGCTGGCCTATCTTCTCTATTTCAGGATCCTGCAGCTGGCCGGCTCATCGAACCTGATGCTCGTCACGATCATCGTTCCGGTCTTCGCGGTGGCCCTCGACGCCGCAATACTCGGCCAGTTCGTCACCGGCCGGAACCTGCTGGGATTTGCCGTTGTCGCCGTCGGGCTACTAGTTCTGGACGGGCGGCTGGCCGAAAGGCTGAAAAAGGGCGCATCGGAATAGACGGCCGCGCCGGCGCGGGCGGCCTATCTCGGCGGGGACGGCACCAGACCGTTTGCCAGCATGTCCAGCGTGACGTCACCGGCCACCTTGAAGCCCCATACCGGCCCGTCATTGATTTCAACCTTGGCGCCCATCGACTTCAGCTGTTCGCGGACCGGCTTCAGCTTTTCGGAAAATCCCTCCAGCGTTTCCCTGTCGGGGAAAAAGTGGTTCACCAAAGACACGTTCGCGGCCAGGTCGACCCGGTAGACGAGAAGCATGCCTTCCGTCAGATCAACGGTTTCTGACATATATGACCGGACCGAATTCTTCATCAGCTCGTTTGCAAAGGTTATCTTGATCGTCCTGACCCACATTGACGCCTCCCGTTCCGGCTGCCGGATTCCGGCCGCGCATATCTACCCCGACAAGGGTAAATGCCCGTCGTCTCGTCCGTCAAACGGGGCAGGTGGACGCCATGGTCGCAGCCGCTCAGTGCTGCGGCAGTACCGCCATGGCCACGATCTGAAGGCAGCAGCCGTCCGGAAGCACGGCCTGATGGGCCTGGCGCGCCGGGCGCCGGGCCGGGTCGGGCCACAGGCGAAGCCACTGTTCATTGGCGAGGGCCCGGTCCGACTTGTCCGCGAAATAGAGGTCAAGCTTGATGACGTCCTGCGGTGTGGCGCCGGCCTCCTCGAGAATGGCTTCGAGATAGCTGAAGACAAGCGCCGTCTGCTCACCCCTGTCGGCCGGATAGTCGTCGGTGTCCAGCCGTTTGCCGAGGATGCCGGACGTCACCAGAAGACCGCGCAGGATCGCCGCGTTCGGCACCGGATTGCGATGCTGCGCCGCCAGCTTGCTGTAGACGGCACGAACCATCAGGCGCCCCCCGCCTGATGCAGCACCGGGTTGGCAAGCCGTCCAAGCGGCGCGATTTCGATTTCGACAGTGCCGGTCGTCTCGCCGAGAAGCAGGCTTTTGTGGCCGCGCGGAAAGCGGCCGACGCCCTTGCCGGTGGTGCCGAAGGATATCATGTCCCCCGGCTCCAGCGTGAAATAGCGGCTTGCCTCGGCGATGCAGGCCTCGACGGAAAACCGGTAATTGCCGGTATGGTCGCGGGTGAACACCTCGCCGTCGATGCTGCCGACGACATGAAGGTCGTTCGGGTCGCCGACAGCGTTTCGCAGCGTGATCCACGGCCCGCAGGGACCGAAACTGTCCGTACCCTTGGAGCGCGTATGATAGACGTAATAGGCATCGGTATCATCCGGGCCGTGCAGGTTCCGCCAGCCATAGAATTCCGGTCTTGCCATGTCGCGGTCGTAGGTCACGGCAATCGAGTCCTTGCCGAATTTCAGCCCGTGCGACGTCACGTCATTGTGGATCATGAAACCGAATACATGATCCAGCGCCTCGTCCTCGCCGATATGTTTGGCGCGGCGGCCGATGACGGCGCAGATCTCGGGTTCGGGGATTACCGCCCCCCAGTCGGGATCGACGATGATCGGCTTGCCGTGACCGGTCAGGCAGGATGGCGGCTTGAGAAAGAAATTCGGCACGCCGGGATCATGATGCGCCTTCTTCATCAGCTCGCGGTTGTTGAAAGCGACGCCGAGAATCTTCGACGGGTTGCCGATCGGCGGCAGCCAGTCGGTCCGGTCATCCACATCCAGGACATGCTTCGCCTCGACGCGGTCGGCGGCAAGGGCCAGCGCGCCGGCCAGCGCCGGGTCGTCGCCGATGCGATGCACAAGTTCGAGCATGCCGGCGGGCGCCGTTCCGGCATCCGCCGTCGCCATCAGCCTGTCCACCAGGCACAATCCGCCGTCGCCGTGCTGCATCACAAGGCAAGGCTGTCCTGCCAGCATGACGGTGCCGAACTTCATGTGGACCATCCTTCGAGAAAATCCTCCAGTGTCACGGGTGGGGCGTCGAGCATGGGGGCGTTCACCGGCATGCCTTCGAAGCAGGTTGCCTCATTGAACCATTTTCGCGGTGCCGGAAATCCCCACAGCTGCGAGCGGCGCAGGTCCGAAAGGTCCCAGCGGGTCGGCTCATGATCGATATCTATGACGTTGTAGTGGCTGGTGAAGGTCTCGACCCGGTGTCCGTCCGGGTCGCGGTAATAGATGAAAAAGGCATTGCCGATCCCGTGGCGGCCAGGCGCCCGGTCCATGGTGCCGGCCAGCCCGAGCGAGGACATCACATCGGCGCCATGAACGACATTGGCGATTTCCGGCGTATGAAAGGCGACATGGTGAAGCCGCGGCCCGGCACCGTTCGCGAACACCACATCCTGTGTGTTGTTCTTGCGTTTCAGCCAGACGCCCCAGATTTCATCCGTGCCGTCAGTGGCGGTGTATTCAGCCAGTCTGAACCCCAGGTCATTGTAGAAAGCATAGGCCGACTGGATGTCATGTGTCGCGATCTGGACGTGGTCGAGATAGACCAGCCTGGCGCCGGCATGGGTGTGGAACCGGCGCATCCTGTTCTGCGACTGGTCCATGCTTGCGCAGAACTCGACAGGCACGCCGACCGGATCGGTCATCTGCAATGTCAGTCCCTGGAAGGGCCTGTCGACAAAGCGGGCCTCTATGCCCCTTTCCCGAAACCAGTCATGGGCCCGCTTCAGATCATCATCGGTGAACATGCGATAACCGACGCGACGGCAGGTGCCCTCGCTGTCGTCAGGCACCTTTTCGAACATCAGCGAGAACATGCCCTGTTCCTCTATGGCGCGCAGCGTCAGACGTTCGCGATCCTGGAACGTGACCTCGAGGCCCAGACCCGCCTCGTAGAAATGCCGTGTTGCGTCAAGATCGCGGCTTGTCAGCACCACATGACTGATCCGCGTGATGTTGAAGGGCATGTCGGTTTTTGGTGTCAACAGCGGCATGGTACATCCAGCCATGGCAATCTGGTCGTTGTTAGCGGTCCTGTTCTGCCGCCTCAGACGGGCATTCTTGCCCTTGTTGGTGAAGACGCTAAAGCAGGGCCCCAAGGGCTGTCCAACAGTTTTGTCGCCGGAAGTTGCGCAGGGGCCGCCGTGACGGTTGACTGTGATATGCGGTTACGTAACCTGTTGCCATTGCCCACGCCGTGTGTGGGGATGGCGCCAGAGGCAGGAACCGGCACCGGTTTGGCATCATCCGCCGCGTCAATTCATGTGCAACACACTGATATGTGGGCATGTTGCAACAGTTGCGAGGATTTGTGATGACGGTGCCCGATTACCGACTCCTACGACAGGGACGGATATTGTTTCCCGGTGGATGTGCTGGACGGGAATGAAATCGAGGGAATTCTTGCCGCAATTTCATCTGCAAAGGAGGCGTGCCGCGGAGACGAGACGAAACTGAATGCGATCAACCAGTATCCGCATCTCTTGCTGCCTCAGGTCTATGACCTGACCAAGAACAGACGTGTCATCGATGCGGTCAAAAGGATCCTGGGCGAGGATCTGCTGGTGTGGGGAGTGAGCCTTTTCATCAAGGAACCGCATTCGAAAAAGATCGTCTCCTGGCATCAGGACCTGACCTACTGGGATCTGGACAATTCGGAAGAGACGACCTGCTGGGTGGCGCTGACGCCGGTTTCGGAGGCAAATGGCTGCATGAAATTCATTCCCGGCTCGCAAAAGCAGCGCATTCTGCCCCACACCGACACGTTCGCAGAAGACAACATGCTCAGCCGGGGACAGGAAATTGCCGTCACGGTGGATGAAGATGACGCGGTGAGTGTCGAGCTGGCACCTGGCCAGGCCTCGCTTCATCACGGGCATCTGTTTCATGCGTCCGGGCCGAATGTAAGCGATATTCCGCGGGTCGCGGTCGCGATCAGATACATCAAGACGTCAATGAAGCAGTCGTCGGGTGAAAGGCCCGTCGTCGTGCTTGCCAGCGGCACGGACGAATTCGGCTATTTCGATGAGGCCAGACCGCCCTCGGGACGCCTTGCCGAGGAAGAGTTCGAATATTGCTACGAGGACATGCGGACAAAGCGGAAAATGCTTTTCAAGGGCGTCGATGAAGGCAAGGGCCAAAGGTACTGACTGAGCCCTTGCGCGTTAACGGCCATGCACGACATGGCCGTCGCCATCACCGTCACCATTGATCGGTCTTCCAAGGCCGCCTGTCCGGCGCGGCAACGACAGGGACGGCTTCAGGGAAGACATTGACAGGCTTTGGCCGGGTGCAGCCAAATGTCACCCGTCCTGCGCATTGATACGCGACGGCCCGAGGTCCGCGCGATCCGATGAATGACGGAATGGAGGACAGCTGAGGTAAAAGACTTTTCCAAAATTCGATTCTTGAAGGTGCACGCGCGACCACCATGTCTCGAAGCTGATACTCGTGAAGACATTTCCTGGTATTCAGCCGAAGGTGGTCAAGTTGAACATCGACAAACAAAACCAAATTCCGAAAATCAAAACCTGGACTCTCGCTGCGATCGGGGTGCATCTGCTCACCTCGTTTGGCATCGTCTGTAGCCTGTTTGCCGTATTGAACGTTTTTGAGGGAAATCTAGCTTCAGCGTTCATGTGGCTGGGAGTCGCGTTATTCATTGATGCAATAGACGGCACGCTGGCTAGAAAAATAGATGTTGCGACATTCACGCCCAACATTAACGGGCTGATGATGGACAGCATAGTCGACTTCACCAACTACATCCTGATTCCCTGCCTGATTTTGGTAAAGGCCGGTTATCTGCTCCCAA
>JAYYLR010000101.1:0-3604 GCA_036143955.1 Pseudomonadota bacterium
ATCCGGTCGCGGGCCGCGCTCGGCATCGGTGGCGCGGTGCTGATCTGCAACCCGGTGGCGCCGGAACTGGCGCTTCCCATCGACGAGATCGAGGGGTGGATAGGGGCATGCCATGATTCGGCACCCGCCGGCGCCGCTGCGACGCCATGGCTTCTCGCCGAGATCGCGCGCCGCTCGGAAGGGCGGAGCCTTGCCGCCAACAAACGGCTGATTGTCGACAATGCCGGGCTTGCCGGCGCGGTGGCGGCAGCGCTTGCCGCCACGGGATGAGCCCCGGCTGCGTGCTTGACAGCCCCCGGCCAGCCGTCATCATACGGGCAGACAAGAGATGAGCGCCGCCGCCGCGACAGGGTGGCGGTCCGCGCCCCAAGGGAGAGTTTCATGAAGCAGCATTACGACGCCATGCCGCGGAACGACGCCAATTTCGTACCGCTGTCGCCGCTGAGTTTCATCACCCGCACCGCCGACCTGTTTCCGGACCGCACCGCGGTGATCTATGGCGAACGCCGCTACACATGGGCCGAAAGCTATGCCCGCATGCGGCGGCTTGCGTCGGCCATCGCAGGCGCCGGTTTCGGGATCGGCGACACGGTGTCGGTGATCGCCGCCAACACGCCGGAAATGTTCGAGGCGCATTTCGGCGTTCCGATGGCCGGCTGCGTGCTGAATTCGATCAACACCCGTCTCGAGGCCGACACGATCGCCTATATCCTGGAGCACAGCGACTGCCGGCTTCTGATCGCCGACACCGGCTTCGCCCCGGCCGTCGGGCCGGCGCTCGAGTCGCTTCCCGCCGAGGTCCGCTCGCGGATCAGGGTGATCGACATCCGCGACGCGGCGATGGGCGATCTGCCGCCGCTTGCCGACGAGGATTACGAGAGCTTCATCGCCGGCGGCGACCCGGACTTCGCCTGGTCGATGCCGGCCGACGAATGGCAGGCGCTGGCGCTGAACTACACCTCCGGCACCTCGGGGCGGCCGAAGGGCGTCGTCTATCACCACCGCGGCGCCTATCTGATGAGCATGGGCACCGCCACCGGCTGGCCGCTGCCGCAGCATCCCACATATCTCTATATTGTGCCGATGTTCCACTGCAACGGCTGGTGCCACGCCTGGACGATGACGATGATGGCCGGCACCATCGTGCTGATCCGCGAGATCAGCGCTGCCGCCATTTTCGGCGCCATCGAGACACACCGGGTGACGCATTTCGGCGGCGCGCCGATCGTGCTCAGCCTTCTTGTCAACGCGCCCGAGGAGATGCGCCCGAAGCTCGACTACCGGGTCAAGGCCTTCACCGCCGGCGCCCCGCCGCCTGCCGCGATCCTTCAGAAGATGGCGGAAATGGATTTCGAGGTGATGCAGGTCTACGGGCTGACCGAGACCTACGGCCATGTCACGCAATGCGTCTGGCGCGAGGAATGGGACGGGCTCGCCTTCGACGAACAGGCCGACCTGCAGAGCTGGCAGGGCGTCGCCTTCCCGATGCATGAGGGCGCGGCGGTGATGAACACCGACACTGGCGAGATGGTGCCGCGCGACGGCGAGACGCAGGGCGAGATCGTGCTTCGCGGCAACGCGGTGATGAAGGGCTATTACCGCAACGAGGCGGCGACCTCCGAATCGCTGCGTGACGGCTGGTTCTTTTCCGGCGACGCGGCGGTCTGGCATCCGAACGGCTATATCCAGATCAAGGACCGGCTGAAGGACGTGATCATTTCCGGCGGCGAGAACATCTCCTCGGTCGAGGTCGAGGGCTTTCTGTATCGCCATCCGGCGGTGGCGGCGGCTGCCGTGGTGGCGAAGCCGGACGAAAAATGGGGCGAGGTTCCCTGCGCCTTCGTCGAGCTGAAGCTGGGTGAGACCGTCGGGGAGGCCGAGTTCCTCGACTGGTGCCGCGGCCAGATGGCCGGCTTCAAGCGGCCGAAACAGGTGGTGTTCGGCGAACTTCCGAAGACCTCGACGGGCAAGATCCAGAAATTTGTGCTTCGCCAGAAGGTGACCGAGACGGGGTGAGGCACAAGGGGGCTGCTCGCGTCTCAAAACAAACTCCGCAAGAAAAGCGTCGTTGATGGGGTTACCGGCGGTTAGTCTGGTGATCATCTGGCCTTGCCGTGCCGCTCAAAAAGACGGCACAGAAAGACTTCCCTAGAAGACAGCCCATTAATGCCCGCGCGCCTACTCACGCCAGCACATTCGACCCCACGCACGCCCCGGCTCTGGCACAGGTCAGGTGCGGCGTGACTACCGCTGGATCGAGGCGGCTATCTCCCATATCACGGCGCAACTGTCGGCAACCGGTGCCGGCCCGCAGGCAGACACCCTGCAGGCAGCGCTGAACCCGGACTGGACGACATTGGCGAAGATCAGGTTTCTTCACGGCAAGCAATTCCAGATGAAGTTGTGGGAGGCGCTTCTGCGGATCCTGATCGGGTGGCTGAAGAGCTATGGCGATGTCGCGGCGTCTATCGCTGGAGCGCGCCGCGTCATCAAGCTTGCAGGTCAGCAGCAACGGGATGGCTACATATTCGCTGGTGTAGAACGCGGGGTCATCTTTGATGTCTCAATGGCTCAGCTCCATGGAACGAAGAGGGCTTGAGGCAAGGCTGCACGAGTTCTGATCAACGCTGCGTGTGTGGTTGACAGAAAGCCAGCAGGTGAGCCGAGAAATGGCAGAAACAATCATCGCGCATCAAACTGTGAATCACTCACGGAACGTGCCTACAACCGCACTGACTTCCTCGAGTAAAGAAGGGAGCTAATGGAAGCGTGGAAGAGGTTTTTGAAAGCTTGATTAAAAATTTAATTAAGGCAAATAAACTAACTGGCTTTTTCTATTTGGGCTAAGATCCGCCTGGCGCGCAATTCTACGGGATAGTCGATCATCTGCCCCTGATGGGCGACGGCGCCGCGCTTGTGCTCTTCAAGGACTTGCAAGACCTCACGTGCCCAGTCAATGTCCGCTGGCGAAGGAAGAAACGCCTCCTTTACAGGTTCGACCTGCGCCGGGTGAATCAGAAGCTTCCCGCCAAAGCCGAGTTTTTTGGAGAGCCGCGCATCCGCCGCGGCCTGTCCCAGATCCCTGAAGTCCACTGTTACGCTGTCGATTGGCTGCGATTTGCCGGCAAGACGCGATTGCAACACGATCTGTGACCTAACATGAGCCAGGGCCTCATGGTCCGTGCTGCTGCCGAGGTCCAACGCGAAATCAAGATGCCCAAACGCAACCCGGTCCACATAGTGTGCCGACAGGATTTCTGGCAATGCGAAGAGCGACTTCACGTTTTCAATCTGCGGGATGAGCGTGCGCGCGTTGTCAAAGGCGTCATCAACCCGTTGCAGGCAGGTCTGCCCGTCTGCTTTTGGCACCATGATTGTCTGCACGGGCAACCGACGCAGGGCCGAGACGTCAGATTCGAAATCGGAGGAGGTGACATCATTGATCCGGATGATAACGCGGGACCAGTCGAGATCAGCAGATGTGACGGCATCGCGACCGGCTGTCTTGTTTTTCGCCGTCACCGCATCCTCAAGGTCGATGATCACCCGGTCGGCGCCGGATGCCAGCGCCTTGGCAAACCGTTCCGGCCGATCAGCCGGCACA
>JAYYLR010000102.1:0-9932 GCA_036143955.1 Pseudomonadota bacterium
TAGCCCTTCGGCGGCGCCCATCCTTCCGGCTGCACGGAAATCACCGGCATCTCATTCACCTCCTTCGGCGTGGCAATAGTCCGACAGGACGGACCGGACCTCGGCCGTCCAGGGCAAGGACTTCATCCGATCAAGATCGGTGTGCACGATCGTCGTGCACCCGGACACCACGGCGGTCTCGTCGAGATAGGCTTCAAGCCTGAAGGTGGCGCTTGATCTGCCAAGCCGGTCGACGGAAAGCTGCCAGTCAAGCCAGTCGCCAAGACGCGCCGGCATTATGAATTCCATGTTTGCCGACACGGCGGGAACACCGCGTCTGTCGGTCCCGTGCATCTGCCGGTAAGGCCATCCTACGATATCACGAAAGAAGCGCTCGATCGCATCATTCATCATCTCGAAATACCGGGGATAGAATACGATCCCGGCCGGATCGCACTGCCGAAAGGTAATCTCCTGCGTTTGATGGAAACGTTTCATCGGTCCTGACGCAACCCTTCCCTGAAAATCCGAGCGACCCGTCGAGAGTAGTGACGGATCTAGCTAATTCAAGAAAAATGTTTTAAGCTTGAAATGATTAGTTGCCGGCGGAATGCTGTTCCGTCTCTTTCAATTGCCGGTCACTGCCGCCGTGCAGTCTAGCGCTGATGGTGTCTAAAGATGTCGATGAAAATCGCCTGTCTCGGGGGCGGCCCGGCGGGCCTCTATTTCGCGATAAGCATGAAGTTGCGCAACGCTTCACACGACATCACCGTGATTGAGCGCAATCGCGCCGACGACACGTTTGGATGGGGTGTGGTGCTTTCCGACGAGACGCTGGTAAACCTGAAGAACAATGATCCGGTCAGCGCCGAAGCCATCCAGGGCTGCTTTGCCTACTGGGACGATATCGCGCTCGTGCATCGTGGCGAACGACTTGTGTCGTCCGGCCACGGGTTTTGTGGCATCGGTCGTCGACAATTGCTTGGGCTTCTGCAGGAACGCGCCATCTCGCTTGACATCAAGCTGGAATTCGAAACCGAAATCGATGATATTGAAGCGCTGTGCGAACAGCATGACCTGGTTGTTGCGGCCGACGGGGTGAACTCGCGGGTACGCGCCCATTTCGGGACGCATTTTCGACCTGAAATTGACCGCCGCGCCTGCAAGTTCGTATGGCTCGGGACCCACCAGAAATTCAACGACGCCTTCACCTTCATTTTCGAGGAAACGGAACACGGTTGGGTGTGGGCGCACGCGTACCAGTTCGACAGCGACACGGCCACCTTCATCGTCGAGTGCAGCGAGGCAACCTGGGAAGCCTGGGGATTCGAGTCCATGTCGCAGGACGAGAGCATCGCCGCCTGCGAACGGATTTTCGCCGCCCATCTCGACGGGAAGGGCCTCATGTCAAATGCCCGTCATCTTCGCGGGTCGGCATGGCTGAATTTCAATCGGGTGCTTTGCGAAACCTGGTTTCACCGCAATGTCGTTCTGCTTGGCGATTCGTCGGCAACGGCACATTTCTCAATCGGGTCTGGAACCAAGCTGGCGCTGGAATCGGCCATCGCCCTCGCCGATCTGATAAACAGCGAGGATCGGCTGGAAGCGGCCTTCACGCGATACCAGGAAGACCGACGACTGGATGTTCTGAAGCTTCAGTCGGCCGCCCGAAACTCAACCGAATGGTTCGAGGATGTGGAGCGTTATCTGCATCTTGATCCTGTTCAGCTGAATTACTCGCTCCTCACAAGGTCGCAGCGTATCTCGCACGAGAACCTTCGCGTGCGGGACGCCAAGTGGCTGAAGTCAGCTGAAATGTGGTTCCAGCAGCAGGCCGGCGCCGACGGTGGCCACCGCGCGCCGATGTTCGCCCCGTACAGGCTCCGCGATATGCATCTGAAGAACCGGCTCGTCGTCTCGCCGATGGCGCAATACAAGGCCGTCGACGGCACCCCCACGGACTGGCACATGGTCCATTATGGGGAACGTGCGAAGGGCGGCGCGGGCCTCCTGTACGCGGAAATGACCTGCGTCAGCGCCGAAGGGCGGATCACACCCGGCTGCCCCGGTCTCTACGCACCTGAGCATGAGGCGTCCTGGAAGCGCATCGTGGACTTTGTGCATGCGGAAACCGATGCGAAATTCTGCATGCAGATCGGCCATGCCGGACGCAAGGGGTCCACCCAGGTGGGGTGGGAGGACATGGACAAGCCGCTGAAGGACGGCAACTGGCCCCTGCTGTCCGCATCGGCCATTGCGTGGGCACCCGGCAACGACTTGCCAAAAGCCATGGACAGGGACGACATGGATATTGTGTGCGAGCAGTTCGTTGCCGCGACCCGGATGGCGGAGAGATGCGGCTTCGACATGGTCGAGCTTCACGCTGCGCACGGCTACCTGATTTCCTCCTTCATTTCCCCACTGTCGAATATCAGGACCGATGACTATGGCGGCAGCCTTGAAAACCGCCTCCGCTACCCTCTCGAGGTGTTCGGCGCGATGCGTGCCGTTTGGCCCGCGGAAAAGCCGATGTCGGTGCGCATCTCGGCGACGGACTGGACGGGCGACAACGGCGTAGACGGAAGCGAGGCGGTCGAGATCGCGGAGGCCTTCCGCATTGCCGGGGTCGATATCGTCGACGTGTCAGCGGGCCAGACATCCATTGAGGCGCGTCCCGTTTACGGCCGGATGTTCCAGACACCGTTTTCAGACCGCATTCGCAACGAGCGCAACATACCCACCATGGCGGTCGGCAACATCTACGAGCCTGACCATGTCAACTCCATCCTTATGGCCGGGCGGGCCGACCTTGTCTGTCTGGCGCGTCCGCATCTTGCCAACCCCTACTGGACGCTTCACGCAGCGGCGGCGCTTGGCGACGAGGCTGCGGCATGGCCGGACCCCTATCTTCCGGGGCGGGACCAGTTGCAAAGGCTCTCCGAACGTGGTGAAGGATTCGGCATTCGCGTCTGAACGGCATGGTCCGGGCGAGCCAAATTGACGGAGGTGGAATGAAAACCGAGAACGGAGAGGAGACTGTGGATCTGTCGCACAGAAGAGTTCTTGTCACGGGTGGGGGAAGCGGACTTGGCCGAGTTCTGGCGGTCGAGTTTGCGAACACCGGCGCAGAGGTCCATGTTTGCGGACGTCGCCGGGAGCCGCTCGATGAACTTGCCTCCGGGCGAAAAAACGTCTTTGCGCACAAGCTCGATGTTGCAGACGAGGACGGCACCGAGGCCATGTTCGATTCCATCGGCCCGGTCGAGATTCTGATCGCCAATGCCGGCGTCGCCGACAGTGCGCCACTGCACCGGACATCCAGCGAGATGTGGCATCAGATCATGGCGGTCAATCTGACCGGCTGCTTTCTGACCTTCCGTGCCGGGCTGAAACGGCTTCAGGACGCGAAGGCGCCATGGGGCCGTCTCATCGCCATTTCATCGACCACCGGCCTTTCCGGGCACAAATATGCAAGCGCCTACAGCGCCTCGAAACACGGCGTCAACGGCCTCGTCCGGTCCGCGGCAGCGGAACTCGCCGGTAGCGGCATCACAGCCAATGCTCTTTGCCCAGGCTATCTCAATACCGAGATGACAGGCCGCACAATCGACAACATTGTCGGCAAGACTGGCAAGAACCGGCAGCAGGCCACCGAAATTCTGGCAGGCATGAGCCCGCTTGGAAGGCTGATTGCGCCAACGGAAGTCAGCAAGGCGGCGCTGTGGCTGTGCGGCCCGGGAACGGATGCGGTAAACGGGCAGACAATCGCGATCAATGGTGGTGAAAGATGACCCTGCCTCAAGGCATTGCAGAACCCGATGGCGCCCATGCCAGCATAACCGTTCCGCTTTCGAAGCAACGTTTGCGGGTCTGGCTCAGGCTGCTTGACAGTAACCGCGAGATGCTTGGACAGCTTCGCGGGTCGCTCCGCGCCGAATTCGACACCACTCTGCCCCGCTTCGACGTGCTGGCCACCCTGGACCGCTATCGCGACGGGCTCCGCATGAGCCATCTTTCGGCTCATCTCAAGGTCTCTAACGGCAATGTGACCGGCATTGTCGACAGCCTGATCCATGAGGGGTTAGTCACACGCCGGGTGGACAGTGATGACAAGCGGGCGACCACTGTTCGTCTCACTCGGCTTGGCATCGACAGGTTCGCGGCCATGGCACGCGCCCATGAAAGATGGATAGACACGATGTTCACGGAACTGGACAGCCATGCGCTGGACCAGCTTTCTTCACTTCTCGACCAGCTTCACGGAGGCCCCAAATGACCACCATGCGGAATTTCGCGCCCGTGCATTTCGACTGGCAATGGGATGCTGGCATTGCCACCGTCAGCCTGCATGGGGCGGCACGCAAGAACCCGTTGACCTTCGAAAGCTATGCCGAGCTTCGGGACATGTTCCGCGAACTGGCCTACGCCGATGATGTTGACGTGGTGGTACTGACCTCGAATGACGGAAACTTCTGCTCTGGCGGAGATGTTCATGACATCATCGGGCCGCTGGTGGAAATGGATATGAAAGGGATCCTGACCTTCACCCGTATGACAGGCGATCTCGTCAAGGCAATGCTTGCCTGCGGAAAGCCTGTCATCGCAGCTGTCGACGGCATCTGCGTCGGCGCAGGCGCCATCCTGGCGATGGCTGCTGACATGCGTCTTGCCACCCCCGAAGCCAAAGTGGCTTTCCTGTTCACCCGCGTCGGCCTTGCCGGATGCGACATGGGTGCCTGCGCCATGCTGCCGCGAATCATCGGTCAGGGACGCGCCGCCGAACTGCTTTACACGGGCAGGACGCTGCAGTCTGACGAGGGGTTGTTCTGGGGCTTCTGGAACGCCGTTCACCCGGCCAACGAGATCGACAAGGCTGCCCGCACGCTCGCGGAGCGTGTGTCCAGCGGGCCTGGTTTCGCGCATATGATGACCAAGACGCAGCTGAACCAGGAATGGGCAATGAGCTTGGAAACGGCGATTGAGAGTGAGGCGCAGGCGCAGGCAATCTGCATGCAGACCGAAGATTTCCGACGCGCCTACCGTGCTTTTGTTGCAAAGGATAAACCTGTTTTTGAGGGTGACTGATGGCGGACCGCAGCTTTCTTGACTGGCCTTTTCTCGAAGATCACCATCGCGTGGTGGCGGCGGAGCTTGACGCCTGGTGTGCCGCCAACCTCCCAACAAGCCATGATGACGTCGACGCCGCCTGCCGTGAACTGGTGTCGCGGCTCGGAACCGATGGATGGTTGCGGCATTCGGCCAATCTGGACAGGCCGGCGCTGGATGTCCGGTCGCTTTGCCTGATCCGCGAGACATTGGCCCGCCACGACGCTCTGGCCGATTTCGCATTTGCAATGCAAGGCCTCGGCATGGGGCCGGTAACCCTGTTCGGTGATGAACGGCAAAAGCAGTGGTTGCAGCGGACAACGGCTGGAACAGCAATTGCCGGCTTCGCGCTTTCAGAACCTGCGAGTGGCTCAGATGTCGCCAATCTGGCCACCACTGCCGCGAAGGATGGAAGGAACTGGGTTTTAAACGGTGAGAAGACATGGATATCGAACGGTGGCATAGCTGACATATATACTGTCTTTGCGCGGACTGGCGAAGCGCCGGGCGCAAGGGGCCTATCCTGTTTTTTGGTACCGGCCGACACGGCCGGCCTCAAGATCGAGGAACGAATTGATGTAATCGCACCCCATCCGTTGGCGCGTCTTTCCTTTGATGGAATGCGGCTTCCGGAAAGTGCCCTGATTGGCAACGCCGGCAAAGGTTTCGGGATCGCCATGGCGGTTCTGGACGTTTTTCGCTCCACCGTTGGTGCGGCAGCTCTTGGGCTTGCGCGACGCGCGCTTGATGAAGCCCTGGCTCGTGTCACAACGCGCGAACTTTTTGGCGCACCAATGGCGATGATGCCTACAGTCCAGGCAAGCCTTGCCGAAATGGCACTCGACATTGACGCGTCGGCTTTGTTGGTTTACCGCGCCGCCTGGACAAAGGACGCTGGGGCAGAAAGGATCAGCCGCGAGGCTTCAATGGCAAAGCTTCACGCGACCGAAATAGCACAGAAAGTCATAGACAAGGCCTTGCAACTGCATGGGGGCGACGGCGTCCGCAGCGGCCAGGCCATCGAGAAACTCTACCGAGAGGTTCGGGCTTTGAGAATTTATGAAGGCGCCAGCGAAGTTCAGAAGCAGATTATCGCAAAACAAATGTTGAGCTCCTTTGAGGCCGAATGATTTTCTTGTCGAAATAAGCCATTGCTGCAATGTGTTTGTTCTGGTCCTCGATTGTACAGCTTTGACATATGTCACTGATGTCACTGAAAATTGTTTAGGCTCTCAGACGTGCCATGATTAATCGACCCAACATCCTGATGATCATGACCGACAACCAGCCGGCTGACATGCTCGGCTGCTATGGCAATGACGAGGTGCTGACACCGCATATCGACCGGCTTGCCGCCACCGGCACACGGTTCAGCAACGCCTTTTGCGTGAATGCCATGTGCTCGCCATGCCGGGCCTCGGTCCTGACCGGGCTGATGCCGTCGGCTCATGGTGTGCACACCTGGCTGGATGACGGGCTGGCATCCGAATGGCCCGAGGACTGGAACGCCATTGGCGAATTCGCCACCCTTCCCGGGCAGCTGAAGTCCGCCGGCTACAGCACCGCCCTGATCGGCAAATATCATCTCGGCCAGCCCTGGCGCGCGCCTGCCGAGTATGATCACTGGGTGACATTCCCGCATGGTCATACCGTCAGCTTCCATGGCAACCGGATGATCGAGAACGGCAAGGAGTCCGTTCATGAGGGCCATTCGGTCGATTTCTTCGCCGACCGTGCGGTGGATTATCTGGGATCGCGCAGGAGCGAGCCGGACCCCTTTTTCTGCTTTGTTCCCTTTAACGGCCCCTACGGCCACTGGCCGGCCATCCGCGGCGAATCACAAACACGCTTTGACGAAATCTACCGCGACCTGCCGCTTCATTCGATCCCGCGCGAAGGTTTGAACAGGCGCGTCATCGAGCGTTACACGCAGCGCGTCGTCGAGGCAGGCGGCACGCCAGATGAACGTTTCGCCGGCCCGCTGCTGCTGCCGAACGAGACCATGAGCCTTCGCAACTATTTCGCCCAGACATCGCTGATCGATGACGCGGTCGGGCGAATCATGACGGCGCTCGACGAAAACGGGCTGGCTGAAGACACCATCGTCATCTACACGGCCGATCACGGTTTCTCGCTGGGGCATCACGGCATCTGGGGGCACGGGCTTGCCGCATGGCCGTCTTCCATGCTGCGGCCAAGCTATCATGTGCCTCTGGTCATGGCAGGCCCGGGCATTGCCACAGCGGATCATGACGGGCTGGTCAGCCAGATCGACATTCCCAACACGCTTCTTCATGCCGCCGGCGCAGCGCTGATCGAAACCGACCGGCATGACAGCCGGGTCATCGCGCTGGACGATCCCGGCCGGCTGGTGCGGGACGCCCTGTGCATCGAGCAGGAGGAAAGCCGCGCCATACGCACCGCAGGCCACCTCTATGTGGAGCGTTTCAATCGGGCTGGCGGCACGCCGTTGCCAAGCGAGCTTTATGAGCTGGATAGCGACCCCGGCGAGCGGCATGATCTGGCCGCAGGAGGTGACGGCGCAGCCGTCGCGTCGGAGCTGTCAGCACAGCTGAAGGCCTATTTCGACCGGCATGCGGCACCGGGCTTTGATCTGTGGTCCGGCGGCAGGGCGAAATCGAACATCACAAATCCGGCCTTCTGGCAAAACGCCTGGGGACCCGAATGGGGCTGCACAACCTGACGGTCATGAAAGCAATTCCATGACAAACGGACGCTTGATTAATCAACATAACTGCGTAACGCTCACCTGATGATTGCTGCACCCGGCTGGTGAGGCCGGGCAATAAGCCGGGAACCACAAGGATTATCCCCGGGCAGTTCCAACGGGAGGAAACGCACCATGAGAGCACTTCACTTCATTGCCGGTCTGGCCGTCAGCGCCAGCCTCGTGACACCGGCACTGGCACAGGTCAACCTGTCTGCCGAAACAGCCAACGCCAACGGCGTTCCGGGCAACACGGTTCTCGCCCTTGGCGAGTTCGCCAACGCTGCCGGCGTTGCCAATGTTCAGGTCGCCACCGGCCAGACGCTGACCAACTCGATCCAGAATGTGGCGGAGGGCAAGTCCGATATTTCGGCGGCGCCGTTCATCCTGCCCTTCCTGCTGTCGCGCGGTGTCGGCCCCTATGCCAAGCTCGGCAAGGACACGGGCGCCGAATATGCCGACCGCCTTGCGGTTCTCTACACCTATCGCCTCGGCGTCTTCACGCTGTCGGCCTACAACAGCTCCAGCGTCAAGGGCTGGAACGATCTCGCCGGCAAGACCATCTATAACGGACCGCCACGCGGTGCTGCCCTGACCAACGCCCGCGGCGTGGTCAAGCTCGCCACAGGTCTCAGCGACGGTGATGACTATACGGGTGTCCAGGTGAACTGGGACCAGGCCGTGAAGACGATGACAGACGGTTCGGCCGATGCCTTCGTCCTGCCATCCAGCTTTCCGGACGGGCGCCATACCGCCGCTGTCGCGTCGGGCGGCATAACCATGTGGTCGATGCCGAAGGCCGCGTTCGAGAGCGATGCCACACAGAAATACATGAAGGCCCCCGGTTCGGGCAAAGTCGACATTCCGCTGTCCGAAGCCGTTCAGCCGGAAGGCGTCAATGTGGTGTCCGAGGATGACCGCTTCCGCGGCGTCGCCACCGTCGGTGGCGAGGTTGTCCGCAAGGATATGGACGAGGAGCTTGCCTATCAGCTGACCAAGGCGGTTCTCGACAATCTGGATGCGATCAAGGCCAAGACCCCGTTCCTGCCGCAGGTGTCGCTCGGCGAGGTTGCCGACACAGCCACCACCGGCATGTGCGGCGCGATGCCTCTGAAATACCACCCCGGTGCGGTCCGCGCCTGGGAAGAGGCCGGCTATACCGTTCCAGACTGCGCCAAGCCGTAAGGGACGCCTGACCCGAATATTTCCGGGCCGTTGTCACGCAGCGGCCCGGACATTTCTTTTTTGAGACCTTTTTAACGACCGTTGTTTGCGGGGGAGCAGGACGACATGTCGGACAAACCGGCCCCATCTTCGGCAGAGGCCAATCTGACCGCGACCGGTCCTTTCCTTTACTGGCTGGCTGTCGGCCTTGTCGTCATCGGCCTGTTGAATTCGATCCCCGGTATTCCGGGGTTCGACCAGGGCTTGCGCGACCTGACCGGCCAGGACTGGTTCAAGCTGCGCAAATTCACCCGCGAATGGTTCTTCCCCATGGTGCTGGCGCTGATGATGCTGATCGTCGCGCTGAAACATTCAATGTACCAGTCCTGGAAGGACAGGTCGGCACTGTGGCGACGGTTCGGGCTGTTCATGGATGTGGCGCTCATCGTCGCCGCCTTCGGCATCTCGCTGACCTATGTCGTCGAGATTGAGGCCATCTGCCTGATCGACCAGTTCACCGGCGAGCGTGACAGGCTGATCGCCCGAAGCCTTGCGGACGCGGCCGAGACGGCGGAACTGTATGGCCTGCCGGCGCCAACGACCGTCGAGGACCCGCAATGTGTCGGCACCACCGGCGGCTGGCTGGTCCTGATCATGGGTGTGTCGATCCTGATTTTCCTCGGATACAACATCAAGGTCTGGGGCCTGCCGCTGGTCATCGTCGCGCTTCTGGTCGCGCTCTACACCATCGGCACCGTCCTCGTCTGGTATTTCCACGGTCCTGACGACATCAACAAATATCTGATGACCAAACTCGCCGGCGAGCCGCGCCTCCTGAGCGACGGGCGGCCGCGCGTACATGACATTCTGGTTAACAACGCCAGCGGCGTTCTGGGCCGGTTCATGGACATCATCATGAACACCATCTTCCCCTATCTGATCCTCGGCTCGCTGT
>JAYYLR010000103.1:0-11264 GCA_036143955.1 Pseudomonadota bacterium
GGTGACGGGGGCTGGGGTGCTGATCCCTTCACCCTGCATCGCCGGAACGGAAGACTTTTCGGCCGCGGGGCGGTCGACATGAAGGGGTTCCTCGCCATGGCGCTGGCGATGGTGCCGGACTTCATGGCGCAGGCGGACAGGCTGAGCGAGCCGCTCTATCTGGCGTTCACCTTCGACGAGGAAATCGGATGTTTTGGTGCCGAGAGGATGCCGGCCTTCCTGAAATCCTGCAGCGCCACGCCTCGGCTTGCCGTTATCGGCGAGCCCACCGGCATGAAGCCGATCAATGGCCACAAGGGTGGCATGGAGCTGATGACCCGCATCAAGGGCGTGGCAGGTCATGCGTCACGCCCGTCGAATGGTGTGAATGCCGTTCACGCGGCGGCGCGGCTCATCAGCTTCATTGAGGAGCTTGCCGCCGAATATGCCGCGAACCCGGTGCCTGGATCACCCTTCGACCCGCCATGTTCGACATTGTCGGTCGGCACCGTCAGTGGCGGCTCGGCAAGAAACATCATTGCTGGCGAATGCCGCCTCGACTGGGAAATCCGGGCGTTGCCGGGAGACGACCCGCTTCACATCCACAGCCGGGTGACGGACTTCATCGACAAGGATCTGCTTCCTGCAATGAAGGTGGCGGATGAGCGCTGCACCATTTCAACCGAGATGCTGTCGAACGTGCCGCCGCTTGGGCCAAAACCGGACTGCGCCGCCACGGAACTCGTCTCCAGGCTCTGGACGAATGAGGCACTGACAGTGGTGTCATTCGGCACCGACGGCCCGTTCTTTCAGCAGGCCGGGATGGATGTCATCGTCATCGGCCCCGGCGGCATGGCGCAGATGCATCAGGTGGACGAATACATTACCGAGCAGGCCGTGGATGAAGGTCTGACGTTTCTTGAGCGGCTGTTGAGCGAAATGACCGGCTCAGCAGGCGACGAGGCAGGCCGGTGACGCCGCAACACCTTCTGATCGCGCTTCTGGTGCCAATGACCTGGGGGTTCGGCTTCGCGCTGGCGAAAGCGGGGCTGGATCATTTTCCACCCTTGCTGCTGATGGGCCTGCGCTTCACGACGGCGGCCCTGATCCTGATCTGGTTCGTACCCGTACCGCGGGGGCACTGGGGAATGCTGGGGGTCATCGCGCTGGTATCGGCAACCCTTCAATACGGCCTTACCTTTTCCGGGCTGGCGCTGATCGAAGCCACGCCGGCCATCTTTCTGGTGCAGTCGGAGGTTGTCTTCGGCACCGTGATCGCGGTGATCATGCTTCGCGAATGGCCGACACGGCGACAGGTCATAGGGATCGGTGTCTCGCTCGCCGGAATCGTAACGATCGTCGGCGCCCCCTCGCTCGAGGGGCAGATGACGGGTGTCTCGCTGGTGCTTGCAGGGTGCCTTTGCTGGGCTTTCGGCCAGGTGCTTGTCCGCCGGCTCGGCACCGCGCTCATGGGATTCCAGCTGACGGCCTGGATTGGTGTCATCGCGGCACCGCAGATGCTTCTGGCGTCGGTCATCATCGAGGGAAACCCGGTCCCGGCCCTGGTGACGGCAAGTATAGGTGACTGGGCCACCGTCGCCTATCTCGGTGTGGTGATGACGGTGATCGGCTATTCCGCCTGGTATTTCCTGCTGGCGCGGTATCCGGTGCCGATGGTCCTGCCGCTTCTATTGCTGCTGCCGGTTTCAACCATCCTCGGTGCCATCGGCTTTCTTGGTGAACGTCCGGACGCAAATGTTATGATAGGTGGCCTGATCGTTATCGGCGGCGTTGGTGCCGTGATCGTCGAGCCGTCCGAGATCCGCAAGCTCTGGAAACCCAGGGACCGCTATCGCGGCTCGTCGATGATTCCATCAGCGAGGAGCGCATCGATGCGGCTCTCCTTCATCGACAACAGGTCGCGCAACACATCACGGCTGTGCGCACCAAGCCGGGGTGGCGGCATGCTGGCCTTCGGCGGCGTCGTGGTCAGCCTGAGAGGGCTGGCGATGCCCGGAACACTGCCGGTAAAATCATCGGGAATTTCCATCCTCAGCCCGCGATGAACGGCCTGAGGTTCTGCAAGTGCGGCGTCGATCGGGTTGATCGGGCCGGCCGGAACGCCGACTTTCGCAAGCTCATCAAGCCACCATCCGGTCGTATGTTTCAGGAACGCCTCTTCAATGAGGGGAAGCAGCGTTTGCCGACTGGTCACCCGTGCGCGGTTGGTCGCGAAGACCGGCTCATCAGCAACACCTTCGAGACCGGCCACGTCGCAGAATTTCTGGAACTGCGAATCATTGCCGACGGCAAGGATGATATGTCCGTCCTCCGTGGCGAAGGCCTGATAGGGGACGATGTTCGGGTGCGCGTTGCCAAGCCGCCCCGGGACATTCCCCGACACCAGATAGTTAAGCGCCTGATTGGCGAGGCTGGCGACGCTGACATCGAAAAGGCTCATGTCGATATGCTGCCCTTGCCCCGTCCGCGAGGCATGCATCACCGCGGCGAGTATTGCCGTCGCGGCATTGGTGCCGGTGAGCACGTCGACGAGCGCAACCCCGATTTTCATCGGCATGCCTTCGGGTTCGCCGGTAACGCTCATCAAACCGCCCATGCCCTGGATCATGAAGTCGTACCCGGCCCGTGTTGAAACCGGGCCGTCCTGACCGAAGCCGGTAATCGAGCAATAGACGAGACGCGCGTTGATCTGCTTCACCGATCCATAGTCGAGCCCGTATTTTGCCAGGCCACCGACCTTGAAATTCTCGACGAGGACGTCGCATTCGGTGACAAGTTCGCGCAGGATGGCGGCACCTTCATCAGAAGTGATGTCGATGGCCAGCGAGCGTTTGTTGCGATTGACCGAACAGAAATAGGCCGAACGTGCGGCTGCATCCGTCTCTGCGTCGCCTGTCATTTCGTCTGCGAAGGGTGGCCCCCAGCCCCGTGTGTCATCGCCGCTGCGGGGCCGCTCGACCTTTATGATGTCGGCGCCGAGATCGCCGAGCATCTGTGTCGCCCACGGGCCGGCGAGAATGCGGGACAGGTCCAGAACCCGCAGGTGCGACAGCGCCCCGGCCGACTTCGTCATGCCAAGGGTCCGTCCCTAGCCGGTAAAGGCCTGAATGCCTGTGATGGCACGGCCAAGGATCAGCGCATGGACGTCATGCGTCCCTTCATAGGTGTTCACCGTCTCGAGGTTCATCATATGGCGCATGACATGATATTCCTCGGCGATCCCGTTACCGCCATGCATGTCGCGTGCAGCGCGGGCAATCGTCAGCGCCTTGCCGCAGCTGTTGCGCTTCACGGTCGAGATGTTTTCCGGCGGGCAGTTGCCAGCATCGAGAAGGCGGCCGACACGAAGACAGGATTGCAGGCCGATGGTGATTTCGGTGTGCATGTCGGCGAGCTTCAGCTGGATGAGCTGGTTGGCGGCAAGCGGCCGGTTGAACTGTTTGCGCTCGAGAGTGTAGCTGCGTGCGGCGTCATAGCAGAACTGGGCCGCGCCGAGAGTACCCCAGGCAATGCCGTAGCGGGCCTTGTTAAGGCAGGAAAACGGTCCTTTCAGACCGGCAACCTCGGGAAAGATGTTCTCATCTGGAACGAAAGCGTTATCCATCTGTATCGAGCCGGTGATCGAGGCGCGTAACGACAGCTTGCCCTCGATTTTCGGGGTCGAAAATCCGGTGCCGGCGCTGTCACGTTCTACGATGAAACCGCGAATGACGTCATCGAGCTTCGCCCACACCACGGCGATATCGGCGATCGGCGCGTTTGAAATCCACATCTTGGCGCCACTCAGATGATAGCCGCCATCGACCTTTACGGCCTTTGTGACCATACCGCCGGGGTCGGACCCGTAATCCGGCTCGGTCAGGCCGAAACAGCCGATCAGTTCCGCCGTGGCGAGACGCGGAAGGAACCGCTTCTTCTGATCCTCGGTGCCGAAGGCGTGGATCGGGTGCATGACAAGCGAGGATTGAACCGACATCGCCGACCTGTATCCGGAATCGATGGCCTCGATTTCGTAGGCTGCCAGGCCATAGGCGATGTGATTGACGCCGGCGCCGCCATACTCTGCCGGGATTGTCGGCCCAAGAAGGCCAAGTTCGCCCATCTGCCGCATGACGGCCGGATCAAAGCTTTCTTCGCGGAAGTCTGAGATCACGCGGGGAAGCAGAACGTCGCGGGCGAACTGCCGCGCCGAATCGCGGACCATCCGCTCGTCATCCTCGAGCTGCTGGTCGAGAAAGAACGGATCCTCCCAGGAAAAAACCGGTTTGGTCGCGGACACAACACCTTCCATGGCTTCGGTCCCTTCATGCTGTCTGAAACTTCTGGATCATAGCCGACAAACCGAGGCAAGCGGTAGCCCCTGCGACATTTTACGGTTTATCGACCTGTTTGTTCCCGTGGATGCAAAACTGCCTTGCTGTTGAGTTTTGCACCTGCGGCGGCTATGACAACCAGCATCTGTCGACGCTAATCGGCTTGGAGGCCATCATGGCGCAGGACATCATCATCGCACCTTCAATCCTGGCGTCGGATTTTGGCAGGCTCGCCGATGAGATTGCTGCCGTCGACAGCGCCGGTGCCGACTGGATCCACCTTGACGTGATGGATGGGCATTTCGTGCCCAATCTGACATTCGGCCCTCCCGTCATCAAGGCGCTCCGCCATATCACCGACAAGGTTTTCGATGCGCATCTCATGGTGTCGAATCCGGACGCGCTTCTCGATTCCTATGCAGATGCAGGTGCTGAGATCATCACTGTCCATGCCGAGGTTTGCGATCATCTGGACCGGACGCTTGCACGCATTCGCGATCTGGGATGCAGGGCTGGAGTATCTCTCAATCCGCACACGCCGGCCGACATTCTGCGTCATGTTCTTGATCGCCTTGACCTTGTCCTCGTGATGACGGTCAATCCCGGATTCGGCGGACAGTCCTTCATCCCGGCGATGATCGAGAAAATCTCGACAATTCGCGAAATGACGGCTGATCGCGAGGTGGTGATAGAAGTTGACGGTGGTATCACAGCTGAAACCACACCCCTCGTTACGGCCGCTGGCGCTCAGGCTCTCGTTGCGGGGTCGGCCATCTTCAAGGGTGATGGCGAGGCCGGATACCGCGCCAACATCGAGGCCATACGCAAAGCGGCACAGGCCTGACGTGAAAGGCTTCCTGACATGGGACTTCTGATTGATGGCCGCTGGTCGACCAACTGGTATGACACCAGCAAGTCGGGTGGTCACTTCGTCCGCGAGGATGCGGGCCATCGCAGCTGGATTACCGCTGACGGAACGGCCGGGCCGACAGGCGGCAGCGGCTTCGCCGCCGAGAGCGGACGCTATCATCTCTATGTGTCCCATGCCTGCCCTTGGGCACATCGAACGCTGATTTTCCGCCTCCTTAAGGATCTCGCCGACCATATATCGGTTTCGGTGGTGCACCCGCTGATGCTTGAAAACGGCTGGACCTTCGAGAAGGACGAGCAGGGTGCAGCGGGCGACGACCTGTTCGGGTGTGAGTATCTTCACCAGATCTATACCCGCAGCTCTCCTGGCACGTCGGGCCGGGTCACTGTTCCGGTGCTGTGGGACAGGAAACAGGACTGTATCGTCTCGAACGAATCCTCAGAGATCATCCGCATGTTCAACAGCGCGTTTGACCGGATTACGGGAAATCGACACGATTACTGGCCGGAAGAACTTCGCGACGAGATTGAAGAGCTCAATGTCGACATCTACGAGAACATCAACAATGGCGTCTACCGGACCGGTTTTGCGACGACCGTGAAGGCTTACGAAGAATCGGTGGCGCGCCTTTTCGATGCGCTTGACCGGATGGAGGCACGCCTTTCGGTGCAACGCTATCTGATGGGTGACCGGGTAACTGAGGCGGATTGGCGTTTCTTCCCGACACTGGTGCGGTTCGATCCGGTCTATGTCGGCCATTTCAAATGCAACATCCGGCGGATTGCGGATTATCCGGCGCTGTCAGGCTATATGCGTGAACTCTACCAGATACCGGGCATCGCCGAGACGGTCGTGATGCGTCACATCAAGCAGCATTACTATGGCAGTCACCCGACGCTGAATCCCACAGGAATTGTGCCGGCAGGCCCGAAGCTGGATTACGACGCTCCGCACGGGCGCGACGTGCTCTAGTCCTTTCGACCGGATGCCTTCCTGCGCCTTGCCGCGGCGCCAAGATGAGGCTCCCCGCGGTCACGTGCCAGCCGAATCTGTTTCTGCCGCTCGGCAAAGCGCCGGCGCCGTGAATCGTCAATGCTGTCGGCGCAATGGTGGCAGCTCACGCCAGGTTCATATTCGGGGCGCTGTGTTTCCGCCGGCTTCAGCGGCATGCGGCAGGCATGGCATATGCCATGCTGCCCCGGTTTCAGATCATGGTCGACAGCGACCCGGCCATCGAAGACGAAACACTCGCCCTCCCAGCGGCTCTGCTCGCGCGGCACTTCTTCCAGATAGCGCAGGATTCCGCCCTTCAGGTGATAGACCTTTTCAAAGCCGAAATCCTGCATCAGCGCACTTGCCTTCTCACACCGGATCCCGCCGGTACAGAACATGGCGAGTTTCTTTCCCCTGGCCTGTGGATCCGCCGCCAGTGCCTCGGCCCAGCTCGGGAACTCGCGAAAGCTGTCGGTTTCCGGGTCGACGGCGCCAGCAAAGCTTCCTATCGCCGTCTCGTAGCGATTGCGTGTATCAATCACCAGCACGTCAGGGTCGTCCACCAGCGCGTTCCATTCTGCCGGATCGACATAGGTGCCGGTGGTCTCCGCAGGGCGGATTTCGGGGCGTCCCATGGTCACGATCTCGCGTTTCAGCCTGACCTTCATGCGAAGGAATGCCTGTTCGGGAGCGGCGGAAAATTTCAGTGACAGGCCGGCCAGACGCTTTTCACTCTCGATCCAGTCGAGAAACACCGCCATTCCCTCGCGCGGGCCGCAAACCGTGCCGTTGAGTCCCTCTTCGGCAAGAAGAAGCGTGCCATGCATGTCGTTCGCGTCACACAGGTCCTGAAGCCGTGGTTGCAGATCGCGGTAGTCCGGCAATTCGACGAATTTGTAAAGCGCGGCGACAACAAAACCGGGCGCGTTGTCCGCGCCGAGTCGGCGAAGAGACGTGTTCATGTCGTCGATAAGCTTTGTCATGGCCCGGATGTCCTGATGCGGCGGTGGCCGGACGGTACATCGCCGGGGTCTGCGATACAAGACCGGCCGCCATCACGGGCTTGTCCGGTGGCAGCGTGATCGCTACTGTCGGCGCAGATAGGAGGAGATTGACCATGCTGACCGATCTGGTTCTGGAAGACGGAAAGCTGAGCCTGTCGATTGATGGTGGGCCGGCATCGTTCGACTATTTCTGGCTTCGCGACAATGCGCGCGATCCGGTCAGCTTCGACTCCCGAAGTCATCAGCGCGAACTCTTCACCGCCAGCATCGATCCGGATATCAGGCCGCGCAATGCCCGCGTCAGCGACACCGGTGACAGCCTGTTGCTGAATTGGCCCGACCTTGACGGCGAAGCGCAGTATGAGGCCGCGTTCCTCGCCGATTTTGCGATCGCGGCCGATCCCATGCGCATGCCGCCGCCGCAGCCCTGGGACGCTGCCGGGCTCGGTCCGGACGCGGTGCGTCTTTCCTATGGTGAATTTTCTGCAGACGGTGGCGTGGTGCTTCTTCTCCAGAGGTTGCTGGCACATGGTTTCGCGGTGCTGACCGATACGCCGCGACATCTGGATTCCGTGAGCGAGGTGGCTGAATCGATCGGCTATGTACGGCAGACGATTTTCGGTGGGTTGTTCGAATTCGAGGCGAATGAGGATATGGCCGACTCGGCCTACACGCCAAAGGAACTTCGTCCCCATACGGACGGCACCTATAGCCATGACGCGCCAGGTGTGCAGTTGCTACTGTGTGTCGATTATGATGCCGAGGGTGGCGAGTCGATCATGGTCGACGGGGCTGCCATCGCGGCTGATCTGAAGACGCGACAACCCCAGATCTATGAAGACCTGACACGCATCGGTGTCACCGGAGTCTACAAGGGGGACGGCGTCGTCCTGCGTGCCCGGCGACCGATCCTGCGTCTTGACGATACCGGGGAACTGGCGCAGGTCAGTTTCAACAATTACGACCGCGACACCGTCCGGCTTGCCGACGACGACATGCGCTCGCTATATGCCGGTATCCGGGCCTTTGACGGTATGGCAAATGATCCTGCCTATCAGTGGCGCTACACGCTTGCGCCTGGCGACATGCTGGTCTTCGACAACTGGCGGGTGCTGCATGGTCGGGGGGCGTTTCGCGGCAAGCGGAAAATGGCGGGCGCCTACATCAACCGCGAGGATTTCGAAAGCCGCGTGCGGGCCTGCGGCCTGATCTGACGGGCAAGCCCCGAGGCTTGCCGTCAGGCCAGTTTCGGGTCAGCTGCCCACACTTCGGCAAGCCAGCTTTTCATCAGCTGAGGTCCGCCGAGGTTCAGCGCAATGTCGCGCAATCCCGCGGCGGGTCCGGACAGCCCCATGATACGGCCGGAGAGATCGGCCTTTCGGACGATGCCGGATACCTCGCCAGCGCGTTCACGTGCATAGCCTGCAAAAGCCCTGTCAATCGATTCCGCTCCCTCGAGCCAGCGCCTGAGGCTGGCAGCGTCACGCAGTCCCTGGCCCGCCCCCTGTGCCAGATGTGGTGGCATGCTGTGGGCGGCATCTCCTGCAAGGACGACGCCGCCGCGGCGCCAGCAGTCGGCTGTTTCCGCTGCCGCCAGCGGTGTCTGCACCCAGCGGATGTTGTCGTCCGCCAGTGCTGCCAGTGGCGAGGCGGCCAAAAACACGCGCCTTTGCCAGTTCCGGTTTGCTTCGCGAGCCGGTAGCGTGACCACAAGGTTGAGCATGCTGCCGATCGGGTAATGGACAACATGCATGCCGCGGCCAAGCCACAGATTGCTGCTGGGAAGGGCAAAATGTGCCGGCAGCGAGGAAAGCGGTATCTGGGCCCGCATCGCAAGCTTAGCGGACACGCTGCGCGGAGCCTGTGATGATGTTACATGCCGTCGACCAAGGCCGTTTCCACCATCGGCAGCTATCAGGCCCTTGAAGCTGTCACAGGCTCCGTCTTCGGTCACAAGACTGACGCTTTCACTGAGCTGGTTTATGTGCGCCAGATTGACCGCGCGCACCGTGACGGTGCCCTCGTCCGCGAGAGCATCCCGAAGAAGCTTTGCAAGCCTCGCACGGTCGAAGCTTGCATAAGGGTCGTGAAGCGGCAGGCGGATCAGCGTGCTGCCGGTGCCAAGCGAACGGACGGTGATCTCGGTCAGGCGAATGGACAGTTTTTCCGCTGCCCCCGTAAGACCGAGGTCACGCAATGCGGCCCAGCCGTTTGGCGCCAGTTGCAGTCCGCCGACAAGCGCCGCCGGGGCGCTGCCGGAAAACAATGTCACTTCATGGCCGGACCGCGCCGCGGCAAGAGCGGCCGCCATGCCGGCAATGCCGCCGCCGCTGACTGCGATCTGAACCATAAAGAAACTCCGGACGGACGCCCGGTCCCTACATCATCTGGTCAAGCGTGGACCGGAACTTGTCGATGATCTCGTCGACATGCTTGCGCTCGGCGATAAAGGCCGGGGCGATGATCGCATTGTCGCCGGTCCATTTGACATGCAGGCCGTTCCAGAACATCGCCTTCTGCATTTCGCCGCCACGTGCGCCAGGCGCACCTTCCGGATGCACCTCGACACCCGCCATCATGCCGATGCCGCGGATATCCGCCACCATCGGGTGATCACGAAGCGAAAAGACCGCTTCAAGGAAATAGCCCTCGAGATTGGCGGCATTTTCAAACAGCCCGTCGGATTCATAGATTTTCTGGGTGGCGATTCCCGCGGCGCAGGCGGCCGGATGAGCCGAGTAGGTGTAGCCGTGGAAGAATTCGATCCCGTTGCCGGGCGCGGAATTGACAACCGTGTCATAGATTTCGTCGGTTACCGCGACACCGCCCATCGGAATGGCGCCATTGGTGATCGCCTTCGCCATTGTGATGATGTCGGGCTTGACGTCGAACTTCTGCGTCGCAAAGGGTGTCCCCATGCGCCCAAACCCTGTGATGACCTCGTCGAACACGAGAAGCATGCCGTGCTTGTCGCAAATCTCGCGCACTTTCTGAAGGTAACCCTCCGGCGGCACCAATGTTCCGGTCGAGCCGGCCACCGGCTCGATAAATACCGCGGCGAGCGTTGCGCCGCCGAGATTCTCGGCGATCCGCTCCAGATCCATCGCCAGTTCGGCGCCGGTCTTGGGCTGGCCCTTGCAGAACCGCTGCTCTTCGGTCCAGGTGTGCCGGATCATCGAGATGTTCGGCAGTGTCAGCCCGAATGTCTCGCGGTTGCGAACCATGCCGGCAAGAGAAACGCCGCCCATATTGACGCCGTGATAGGCGCGCTCGCGGCTGACAAGGCGGTTCCGCTGCGCCTGTCCGCGGGCGCGCTGGTAGGCAAGGATGATCTTGATCGCGGTGTCGATCGACTCCGAACCCGAGTTCGTGAAGAACATGTGGTTGAACTCTTCGGGAAGCATCCGGCAGACCCGCTCGGCAAGCTCGAACGACCCCGGGTGGCCGAGCTGGAAATGTGGTGCATAGTCGTTGTTCAGCATCTGCGCGTAAACGGCTTCGGCGATTTCCCGACGACCATGTCCGGCAGGGGTGCAGAACAGGGCCGATGATCCGTCGACGATCTGCCCGCCCTTGTAGTCCCACATGTACATGCCTTCGGACTTCACCACCATGCGCGGATTGGCCTTGAAGTCTCGGTTGGCGGAAAAGGGCATCCAGTGTGCTTCAAGCGAATTTACGTCGTATGACATCGCGGTCTCCTTCGATTTGCTCCGGTTGTCGGCACTGGCACGTCGCCGCGGCACCCGGTCGTCCTGATCTTCTGAGTCAAACCCTTATCATCTTATCGCGCCCCGCTGAAACATGGAGTGCGACCGATGGTGGCATTCTTGATCCAACGCTAGACATGCTTTCCAGGGTGCTATAGAGCCAGTTCAGTGATAGTCTGGTGCCAGATTGAATGCCGTTATGCGGCATCAATCGGCCCGGTAATGGCGAGATCCTGACAATGCTCGATCATCTCATCATAAATCTGGATGCGAAGGCCGATTCCAGCCTTCAGTCGCAGATACAGCAATCGGTCGTCGAGGCCATCCTGGCACGCGCGATCCTGCCGGGTGACAAGCTTCCCTCAAGCCGCGC
>JAYYLR010000104.1:0-3070 GCA_036143955.1 Pseudomonadota bacterium
CAGCGCAATCGTATCGCCGACCCGCGCACCGGTCTTGAAGGCCATGCTTTTGCCGATCAGAATGCCGCCCTCGTCCCGGAAGCCGGCTATGGCCGCGTCGTCGAGCGATTCCCAGAGCGGCCGGCGCGCGGCAAGGTCCGACCAGCGAACACCGCGGACAACCGAGTCGATATTGACAGTGCCGCGAGTGACCATGGCCTGTCCCTCGATCTGCGGGGTGACCGCAATGACCCCGGGGATTTCGGCAAGCTTCAGTGACAGCGTGTCGAAATCCGAAATGCCGCGCCCCTCGGCGGCGTAGACACCGACATGGCCGTTCAGCCCGAGGATGCGGCCGATGAGTTCGGCCCTGAACCCGTTCATCACCGACATCACGATGATCAGCGTCGCAACGCCGAGCGTAATACCGGCAAGCGAGAACCAGGCGATGACGGAGATGAATCCCTCGGACCGGCGCGAGCGCATGTAGCGCATGGCCAGAAGCCGCTCGACGGGAGAAAACAGCCGCATCAGTGTCCCTTCATTGTTTTGGTCGTTGCTCTGGTCATCGCCCTGGCATCTCGGCACCCGCCCAGACAGCCGTTGTCAGCCGTCCCGCATCACCATAGTCAGCGCAGATTCTGGCGAAAGTTCGACCGCCTCGCCGCTGGCCCGGTTCTTGACCTCGACGACACCATTGGCCATGCCCCGCGGCCCGACGACGATCTGCCACGGAATGCCGATCAGGTCGATGCTGGCAAGCTTTGCCCCGGGCCGCTCGTCACGATCGTCAAGGACCGGATCACACCCGGCGCCCTGAAGCTTTCCATAAAGATCTTCGGCCGCGGCGTCACAGTCGGAGTCGCCAGGCTTCAGATTGATGACCGCAACGTCGAACGGCGCCACCGAACGCGGCCAGATAATGCCCTTGTCGTCATGACTCGCCTCGATGATCCCGCCGACAAGCCGCGATACGCCGATGCCGAAGGATCCCATATGGACCGGCACGTTCGCCCCGTCCGGGCCAGCCACGGTCGCGCCCATGGCAGCGGAATATTTCTCGCCGAAATAGAAGATGTGACCGACCTCGATTCCGCGAAGGCTCATCAGGTCGGCTTCGGCGACCGGACAGTCGGCCGGGTCGTGTTTCTCGTCGGCGCGCGCATAAAGCGAGGTAAACCTGTCAACCACCGGCTGCAGGTCGTCGCTGTAATCGACACTTGTCACAAGATCGGCATCCAGCCAGTCGCGGTGGAAATAGACCCCGCTTTCGCCGGTTTCGGCGAGAATGATGAATTCGTGGCTCATGTCGCCGCCGATCGGCCCGGTCTCGGCTTCCATCGGGATTGCCGTCAGCCCCATGCGGGCAAAGGTCTTCAGATAGGAGACGAACATCCGGTTGTAGGCCTCGCGCGCCCGGTCGGCGTCGAGATCGAAGGAATAGGCGTCCTTCATCAGGAATTCCCGCCCCCGCATGATGCCGAAACGCGGCCGCACCTCGTCACGGAATTTCCACTGGATGTGATAGAGATTCAGCGGCAGCGCCTTGTAGCTGCGGACATGTGCCCGAAAGATGTCGGTGACCTGTTCCTCGTTGGTCGGGCCATAGAGCATGTCGCGGTCATGCCGGTCGCGGATCCGCAGCATTTCCGCCCCGTAATCGTCATAACGGCCGGATTCCTGCCACAGCTCGGCGGGCTGGATGGTCGGCATCATGATTTCCAGCGCCCCGGCGCGGTTCTGCTCCTCGCGCACGATCTGCGCGATCCTGTCGAGAACCTTCTTGCCAAGGGGAAGCCAGGAATAGATGCCGGCGCTCGACTGCTGGATCATGCCGGCCCGCAGCATCAGCCGATGCGAGGCTATCTGGGCCTCCTTCGGCGTTTCCTTGAGAAGCGGCAGAAAATAGTGGCTAAGACGCATTGCGCGGGCCTTTCGGGAAGATGAAGCGGGCCGCGCCAATCTAAGGCCATGATGTGCCTGATGCAAGAAGATGGCCCGAGCCGATGGCCGCAGCCACGCTCAGCTGAGTGACGGCAGCCCCTGATGATCGAAAATGGCGTCGATGACGGCCGGCTTCACGTCTTCCAGGCGCGCCGGTTGCCATGCCGCGTCATGTGTCTTGTCGATAAGCACCGCCCGCACCCCCTCTCGGAAATCAGGCCTTTCGGTCATCCGGATGGCAAGGCGGTAATCCAGCCTCAGCGCGGCGGCGATGTCCCCGATCCGGTCCGCCATGTCGAGAAGGCGTTTGAACACATGCATGCTTGCCGGGCATTTCGTCGCCAGCGCCGCATGAACATCCTCGGCAAAGGCATCGCCTTTCAGCCGCGCAAGGTCACCGGCACGATCCCGCATGGCAGCAAGGTCGTCACCGGCAAAGACATGGCTGATGGTGGCGCGATGCGCCTGCAACGGCGGCATTCCCGGATCGGCGCGGAACCGGCCGATCACGTCATCAATTTCCGACACGTCACAGGCAAGAAGCGCGGCGCGAAGATCATCAATGCTGTCCGATGGCACCATCGCCCCGGCCAGCCCCAGCATAAGGCAGTCGGCGGCGCCGATAATGCGGCCGGTCAGCCCGAGAAGAAGGGCGATGTCGCGCGGGCAGCGTCCCAGAAAGACGCTCGCACCGGCATCAGGGAACAGACCGATGGCGCTTTCCGGCATCGCAAAGCGCGATTTTTCGGTGACGATCATGTAGGTGCTGCACTGCATCAGCCCGGCACCGCCGCCCATGACGATCCCGTCGGCGAGCGAAATCACCGGCTTCGGAAATTCATAGACGGCGAGATGCGCGCCGTATTCGGCGCCGAAATAGACCTTCATCCGGTCAAACTCGCCGCGCGAAGCAACAGCATGGAGATCACGGACGTCGCCGCCGGCGCAAAAGGCGCGCGGTTGCGAGCCGGCCAGGACAATATGTGTTACGTTGTCATCCTCGGCCCATCCCTGAAGCACCTGCCGCAATGCAACAGCCATGTCATAGCTCAGAGCATTGAGCGCCTTCGGCCGGTCGATCTCAATAAGGCCGACATGCCCCTCGATGGAAAAACGGATATCGTCCTGTTGCATTGCGTCGCGTTCC
>JAYYLR010000105.1:0-6146 GCA_036143955.1 Pseudomonadota bacterium
GTTCAGAAGCCGCTGATAGTGGGTGATGACAAGCATCGCCCGGCCCGGATCCCGAAGAAGGTTGACCCCGTCGGACACGACCCGCAACGCATCGACATCGAGGCCGGAATCGGTTTCGTCGAGAACCGCCATCGTCGGCTCCAGAAGGGCCATCTGCAGGATTTCGTAACGCTTTTTCTCGCCGCCGGAGAATCCGACATTCACGGCGCGCTTCAGCATCTCGTCATTGATTCCCAGAAGCTTTGCCTTTTCGCGAACGATCTTCACGAAGGCAAGCTGGTCGATTTCCTCTTCACCAGCCTCGACCCGGCGGGCATTGACCGCCGCCCGCAGGAAGCTCATCCCGCCGACGCCGGGAAGCTCGACCGGGTACTGGAACGCCAGGAACATGCCGGCGCGGGCCCGCTCGTCAGGCTCCATCTCCAGGATCGATTCGCCGTTCATCAGGATGTCGCCACCGGTCACCTCGTACCCGTCGCGGCCTGCCAGAACGTAGGACATGGTGCTCTTGCCGGAACCGTTCGGCCCCATGATGGCATGCACCTCACCGGCATTGATGGTCAGGTTGATCCCCTTCAGGATCGGCGTATCGCCGACTGAGGCATGGAGATCGCGAATTTCAAGCAAAGCTGTCATTGTCTTTCCGTTTCCTTTGACGGGCCGCGGTCAGCCGACCGACCCTTCGAGGCTGATTCCGATGAGTTTCTGCGCCTCGACGGCGAACTCCATCGGCAGTTCCTTCATCACTTCCTTGCAGAAGCCGTTCACGATCAGCGACACGGCGTCCTCTTCGGCGATCCCGCGCTGCAGGCAGTAGAACAGCTGGTCCTCCGAAATGCGCGAGGTGGTCGCCTCATGCTCGATCTTCGCGCTCGGATTGCGCGACACGATATAGGGCACCGTGTGGGCGCCGCATTTGTCGCCGACAAGAAGCGAGTCACACTGCGTGAAATTGCGGGCGTTTTCAGCCGAGGGCTGCATATGCACTAGCCCGCGATAGCAGTTCTGCGACCGGCCGGCGGAAATGCCTTTCGAGATGATCGTCGACCGGCTTCCCTCGCCGATATGGATCATCTTGGTGCCGGTGTCGGCCTGCTGCATGTTGTTGGTCAGCGCGACGGAATAGAATTCACCGACACTGTCCTTGCCGCGAAGAACGCAGGACGGGTATTTCCAGGTGATGGCGGAGCCGGTCTCTACCTGGGTCCAGGAGATCTTCGACCTGTCGCCGCGGCAGATACCGCGCTTGGTCACGAAATTGTAGATCCCGCCCTTGCCGTTCTCGTCCCCGGGGTACCAGTTCTGGACCGTCGAGTACTTGATCTCGGCATCCTTCAGCGCCACCAGCTCGACAACGGCGGCGTGAAGCTGGTTTTCGTCACGCTGCGGTGCCGTGCACCCTTCGAGATAGCTTACGTAGCTGTCGTCATCCGCAATGATGAGGGTGCGTTCGAACTGGCCGGTGTTCTGCTCGTTGATCCGGAAATAGGTCGACAGTTCCATCGGGCAGCGGACGCCCTTCGGAATGTAGACGAAGGACCCGTCGGTGAAGACGGCCGAGTTAAGCGCCGCGAAATAATTGTCGCCAACCGGGATAACCGAACCCAGATAGCGCTGCACCAGCTCCGGATAGTCGCGGATCGCCTCGGAAATCGGGCAGAAGATGACGCCGGCCTTTGACAGCTCCTCGCGAAATGTCGTCGCAACGGATACCGAGTCGAAGACGGCATCGACGGCGACATTGGCAAGCATCTTCTGCTCGTTGAGGGGAATGCCGAGCTTTTCATAGGTGGCGAGAAGCTCGGGGTCGACCTCGTCGAGCGACTTCAGCTTTTCCGCCTGCTTCGGCGCCGCGTAATAATAGATGTCCTGATAGTCGATCGGCGGGATGTCGAGCTTGGCCCAGTCCGGGCTGGTCATCGTCAGCCAGCGGCGGAACGCCTTCAGACGCCATTCGAGCATCCATTCCGGCTCTTCCTTCTTCGCCGAGATGAAGCGGATGATGTCCTCGTTCAGCCCTTTGGGTGCCTTTTCCGTCTCGATATCGGTTACGAAACCATATTTGTATTTGCCGGTCGCCTGTTCGACCTGTTCGATGGTTTCAGTCGTTGCTGCCATGTCCGGAAATCCTTCCTTGGGTCAGGCGCCGACGCCGTCGGCTTGCGTTGATTCAGCATGCCCCTGCGGCCCGGCAAGCGGCGCCGTGAAGAGCTGCGATGGGTCGATAAGATCGGCCAGCGTGATGTCCGCTATGGCCGCGCGAATGGCGGCGTTGACCTTGTTCCACTGGTTGCTCATGAAGCAGCAGTTGGCCACCGCGCAGGGATCCTGCGCGCCGTCAACGCATCCGTTGACGGCTATCGGGCCTTCGATCGACTCGATGATCCGCACCAGCGAAATCTCCTCGGGCCGCCCCTGCAGCAGATATCCGCCATTGACGCCGCGCCGCGTGGCCAGAAGATCACCGGCTTGCAGATGCTTGGCGACCTTGGCCACGGTCGGATGAGAAAGGCCTGTCAGCGCAGCAATCTGCGCTGTTGCAAGCACCTCGCCCTGCCGGTGCGCAAGCGCGCCGAGGACGACGATCGCATAGTCGGTCATGCGATTGAGGCGAAGCAAGTCTGTCTCCCGATACAACCGCCGTGGAGGGCTAATTGCGAATGATTATCATAATCAAGACCATTTTGGTCCTGATTGGGAAGTCCTAGTCACTATTTGGAACCAATGCAAGGAGCGATGGGGGGATTCGGGCGGATGGGCTGCTTTGTCGCAGCTCCTGGAAATGCCGACGGGAATGCTCCCGGGAAGCGGTCAGTTGCAGGCTTCGCGCCGCAGTGTGTAGCGGCCTTCATCGAGGCCGTCGAACAGCTCCTCGATGTCGGGATGGCCAACCGGGCCGTTCTCGCTGTCGGAGACCAGGTTCTGCTGGCTGACATAGGCTGTGTAGTAGCTGTCCGCATTCTCGGCCAGCAGGTGGTAGAACGGCTGGTCCTTGTGCGGGCGCACCTCGGCCGGGATCGACTCATACCATTCGTCGGTGTTGTCGAATTCAGGGTCGACATCGATCACGACGCCACGGAAGGGATACATCCGGTGCCGAACAATCGAACCGATGCTGAATTTGGCGTGCAGGTGGTCCATGGCAGGAACTCCATGACCGTCGGTCCGTGACGCCGCCTGACGCGGCGTTCAACAGACGGGACGGCCCTAGATTCGGTCCTTGACCTTCATGACCTGACGACCGCGATACATGCCGGTCTTCAGGTCGATATGATGCGGACGGTGAAGTTCGCCGGTCGATTTGTCCTCGACATAGGCGTCGCCTTTCAGCGCATCATGGGCGCGGCGCATGTTGCGCTTCGAGCGCGTGATTTTAGACTTTGGAACGGCCATCGTTCTGCTCTCTCATCGTGACTGGAGTTTCCGGAACCAGCAGGCTTCAACGGCCGATCGAGGCCGCGCGCAAAACCAGAGCCGGTTTTCTAGGCGAAAGCCCTGCGGCTGTCAACCGAAACAGGCGGCAGAGGAAGGCATGGCGCGGCCCCGTCGGAGCGCCCTGACAAACCATCCCGAAGCGCAATCACATTCACGTGATGTCCGAAAAATTAATTTAGAAATTAACTTTTTGTTTACCATACGGTCCTAGCCTGTCCGGGTGGCCATAAGGCCGCCCATTCCCTTTTCACAGGAGACAGGTCATGCCCCGTTCGATCCCTTCCCTTGCTGTCATGTTCATGTCTTCGGCAGGCCGTGCGCGCGCCGTGCTGAAGAAGCACGTCCTCGAGGGCTGTGTCCTTGCCCTGTTCCTTGTGATCGGGGCCGGCGCCCCGGCGGCGCACCCGGCTGACCCGACAGGCACCCCGGCAGCCGACAAGGCGGCCTTGCAATCAACCCTTCAGGCGGGGATCGCGGCTGCCGAGGCGGGCCGCCTTTCGGAGGCGATCACCATCCTGACCCCGCATGCGAAGCGCGGCAACGCCACGGCCAACTACGCGCTCGGCCTTATCTACATGCGCGGGACAGGCGATGCGGCGACCGCGGCGAAGCTGTCTCACAGGCATTTCCGGAACGCCGCACAACGCGGTCATGTCGGGGCGGTGTTCGAGGTGGCGTTCCAGTTCGAACGCGGGATCGGCACCGAACCGGACGTCAAGCGCGCCATCAGGCTTTACCAGCTGGCGGCGCGAAGCAACCATCTCAACGCGCAGTACAATCTGGCGGTGCTTCTGTCGAGCGGTAGCGGCGTCGATCCCGACCTGCCCCAGGCCTATTTCTGGGCTACCGCCGCACATCACAATGCGGTCCGCTCTCCAAATCCGGTGCTGACAGAGACCCGCACCCGCGGCCTTGCAAGGACAATCCGCGCCAGGCTTCCCTATCAGCAGGCGGCAAAGGCCTCGACCGCCGCCGCGAAACTGACAGGCCAGCCGATCTGATCCCGCGCGCTGCGCCTTGCCAAGGATGCCGGCACAGCGCCACAATGCACGGCAGGGCCACGGGTGGCCCGCAGCGATAGAGGCCGTGCCGATCATGACCGCCGCCAATGCGACAGCCGAGACACCCTGGCAGAGGCTGGGCAACCGTTTCACGCTCGGCCTTCGCGCGCGCGACGAGGCCGAATGGCTCCGCGAACCCGACGCATTTGGCGATGCTGGGCGGCGGGCCGACCAGATTGCCGAAAAGGCGTGGCTTCTCGACAACCGCCATGACGAGGTTTTTGCCGCCTTTCCGGACAGCCTCGATGCCGGGCGCGAGGTGCTTGGCATGGTTCGCACCACGCTGGACGACAATCAACCGCCACCGCAGCCGGACAAGCCGATGCACCCGCTCGAAACGGCGGCGCGCATGGTGCCCGAGGACCTGCTCCTGCTGGCGCCGCGGTGGCGCGAGGGCGATGCGGACACTCTTGACTGGGTCCTGGTTGCGGCGGCGCTTGCCTTTCCGGCGCATTGGGTGCTTGCCGAAAAAATGGGCCGTCCTCTTGCCGGCATCCACGGGCCGGTCCCGCATTACGGCGAGCTGCTCGAGCGGCCAATGGACAGGTTCTTCAGCAACATGAAGGTCGGGCCGGTGAGCCACCGCTGGAACTGGTCGGTTGTCACGACAAACAGGCTGTTCACCCCGCACCGCATGCGCCGGACACCACTGGCGCCGGGGGCCGGAATCGACGAGATCTTCATTCGCATGGAAAGCCAGACGCTTCGCAAGCTGGCTCAAACAGGCCATGTGCTTTTCACCATCAGGACCTATGTCGAACCGTTGTCACGCTGGGCCGGAATCCCCGGCGCGCTTGGATCGCTCGCCGAGATGCTGGCCGGCATGACGCCGCAGATGCGTGATTACAAAGGAGTGGAACTTTACGAGGATGCGCTGAAAACGCATCTGGCGGCGGACCGGGCCCGCGTCAGTTGACCAGCCGGCAGGACTTGCCGTCTGCTGTCTGCGTAAAGCCGGGTTTGCAGGTCCAGCCATTGCCCCTGAACATGGCGTTCCGCGGTGCCACGACACACGCGCACCCGCCATTTCCATCGCTCTTGAAGCCGGTGTTGCAGCTCCACCGATTGCCCCTGACGGTGGCGTTCTGCGGCGCCCTCAGTCTGACGCAGCGGTTTTCATTTCGCATGTAACCCGGATTGCAGGTCCAGCCATTGCCCCTGACGGTGGCGTTGTTCGGCGCCACGATTCTGCGGCAGCGGTCGTCAGCCTGCGCAAAGCCGGGGTTGCACCGCCAGGCATTGCCCCTGATCGTTGCATTGAGCGGCGCCCGCACCGCTACCCAGGCGCCGTCAACCTTGCTGCAGCCGGTACAGCAAACCCATTCATTGCCACGGATGAAGGCATGTTCCGGCGCCACAAGGGCCTTGCAGCTGTCGTCCTGCCGCCGATAGCCGGGGCGACAGCGCCAGCTGCCGCCACTGACGACGCCGTTTGCCGGCGCCGCCACCGCCATGCATTGCCCGTCGTCATCAAGAACGAAACCGGCCCTGCATCTGATCCGGTCACCCTGGATCTGGCCGTAGGCAGGTGCCGTGAGCTGCACGCAGGAAGTGTCCTTCATCGCGAATCCCGGCATGCAGCGCCAGCTGTTGCCGACGACAATGGCGTTCGCCGGCGCCTTCACCGCCTCGCAGCGTCCGGACGCGGCG
>JAYYLR010000106.1:0-19840 GCA_036143955.1 Pseudomonadota bacterium
GCGATCGTTGACTATGTCTGCAATCTCTCCAATGCCGGTGCCGTGGCTGCCGCGTCATGAGCGACACAGCCGATCTACACCAGGGAAGCCTGGCGCCGGAACAGGCTGTGGAACGCCTGATGAAAAGCGTATCGCGCATCGTCGATGCAGAGGTGATCGACAGTGCCGCCGCCGCCGGACGACTTCTTTCAAAGGACGCGCTGGCCAGTTCGAACCTGCCGGCGACGAACAATGCAGCCGTCGATGGCTATGCCGTCGATGCCGGTTTTCTCGAAGGCAACCCGGCGCATGAATTCAGAATCATCGGCAAGGCTGCCGCAGGCCATCCTTTCTCCGGCACAATTGGTGCGGGAGAGGCGGTCAGGATCTTCACGGGTGCCGTGATGCCACAGGGCGCGGATGCCGTCGCCATGCAGGAATTCTGTGATGCGGATGAGGTGATGGGCACCGTGAGGATCGCGCGGCGGCTCGCGTCAGGAAGCAACAATCGGCCCGCCGGCGAAAATCTGCGCGCCGGCGAAACCATCGCGCGGTCCGGATGCCGCCTTGGCGCTGCTGAAATCGGCATCCTCTCAGCGGCAGGACAGGCACGGGTAGAGGTTTTCAGAAAGCTTCGCGTCGGCCTTCTTTCGATGGGTGACGAGGTGGTGCCTGCCGGCGCCCCCACAACGCCGGGACAATTTCACGACTCCAACCGCCCGATGCTGGCGGCCATGATCGAGGCCGACGGCCATTCGGTTCATGATTTCGGGATCGTGCCCGACAATGCCGAAGCATTGACCGACCGCTACAGCCAGGCACTATCCTCCTGCGATGCCGTAATTTCCTCTGGCGGGGCCTCCGATGGTGATGAAGATCACACACAGGAGGCGATGCGCCGCCTGTCGATCAAGCCGTCTTTCTGGCGCCTCGCCATCAAGCCCGGCAGGCCGATGGCCGCTGGCATATCAGACAATGCCGCACCGGTGATGTGCCTTCCGGGCAATCCGGTTGCAGCCTTCGTCTGCTTCAGGCTCGTCGCTGCACCCGTTCTCACGCATATGGCAGGCGGCATTCCAATACCACCGGCACGCATACCGGTCAGATGCGCCTTCGAGCACCGCAAGTCGCCGGGGAGGACAGAATACCTTCGGGTCAGGCTTGAAACAGGCAGGGACGGCGAGCCCGAAATGCTGCTCCATGGCCGCAAGGGTGCCGGCGTCCTTTCGTCGCTGACAGGTGCTGACGGACTTGTTGAAATTCCGGTTGATAACGACGGCGTTGCTGTCGGAGACTATCTAGCCTTCATCGCCTTTAGGGAGACTGCATTGTGACGAACACAGACGTCGCTTCGCCGAGCCTTTCAATCCGCTATTTCGCCTGGATGCGCGAACATACCGGATCATCGATGGAAAGGGTGCCGCTGCCCGACGGGGTCAGCTGTGTTGGCGATCTGGTGCCGCATCTGACGGCGATTTCGGCCGGGCACGCACTGGCGCTGAAGAATCTGCAGGCTGTCCGCGTTGCCGTGAATCGCAATTATGGTGATCTCGACACACCCGTTGCCGACGGCGATGAGGTCGCATTCTTCCCCCCGGTTACCGGAGGCTGACGATGGCTGTTCGTGTACAGAACGAGGACTTCGACGCCGGGGCCGAGACCCGCGCTCTACAGGATGACACTGTTGGCGCAATCGCGCTTTTCATCGGTACTGTTCGCGGCCTGAGGAGTGACGACGGGGTCACCGCCATGACGCTCGAGCATTATCCGGGAATGACCGAATCCGAACTTGAACGGATCGAAAATGAAGCCCGCGCGCGCTGGCCACTTGAGGACGTCACCATTATCCACCGCGTCGGAAGGCTTTTCCCCGGCGACCAGATCGTGCTCGTCGCCACCTCGTCAGCGCATCGCAAGGCGGCTTTCGACGCCACCGAGTTCATCATGGATTTCCTGAAGACAGACGCGCCATTCTGGAAAGCTGAAGAGCGCGACGGCGAGACGAGCTGGGTCGAGGCGCGAAAGAGCGACGACGACGCCCGCGAACGGTGGGACGTCGACGAGGCGGCGACCGGCAAAGGCTAGCCGCAGGGCATCGGGTCAGATCGAGATCCGACCCCGCACCAGATTTTCATAGCCGTCAACAAGCTGTCTGCTGGCTTCTGCTGGGGTGAAGCTGTAATCGCCAATCCGCGAGACAGGCGTCACTTCGGCAGCGGTGCCGGTCAGGAAACATTCCTTCATGCCAGCCATGTCTTCCGGTGTCATATGGCGTTGTACGACCTTCATCTGCAGTGACTCGGCAATCGCGATCACCGTGCGCCTTGTGATCCCGTCGAGGAAACAGTCGGCGATCGGCGTATGGATTGTCCCCTCTTCATCGACAAAGAAGATGTTTGCCCCCGTGGCCTCGGCAATATAGCCCCGGTAATCCAGCATTAGGGCGTCCTGATATCCGTTCTTCTCAGCCTCGTGCTTGGACAGCGTGCAGATCATGTACAGACCGGCCGCCTTGGCATGAACCGGCGCCGATTCCGGCGACGGCCGCTTCCATTTGGCGATGTCCAGCGTGATGCCTTTCATCTTCGTTTCCGGATCAAAATAGCTCGGCCATTCCCAGGCTGCTATGGCAACGTGAATCTTCGTCATTTGCGCGGATACCGCCATCATTTCCGATCCGCGCCAGCAGTAAGCTCGGACGTAGCCGTCAGTGATGCCATTGTCCTTGATCACCGCCATTTTCGCGGCGTCGATCTCGTCGTCGGTCATCGGTATTTCGAAATCCATGAGTTTGCCGGAATTACGAAGCCGTTCCGTATGCTCACGACCTTTGAAAATCGTTCCCGAATAAACGCGCTCGCCTTCAAAGACGAGACTTGCATAATGCAGGCCGTGACTGAGGGTGTGGGTCTTCGCGTCGCGCCACGGGATGATTTCCCCGTTCAGCCAGATCGTGCCGTCGCGATCGTCAAATGGAATGAGTGCCATCGTGTTTTCCTCCGGCGGCCCTGCCCCGTTCGGCCGCAAAATCCGGCGTGCATATTTAGTTCCAATCCGGACGTATTATGCTACCAATGACAAAACTACCATCGTCCCGGATTATTGGTCAACATGGCTGACATAAAACCAATCGGAAAAGCACTCTTCCTTCGTGAGGAGGAGCTGAGGCGAGGAATTGAGCTGATGTTCTTCGCCTATCGAGACTTCACTGGCGAGGCCGACTCTCTGCTTGCCGAACAGAATATGGGGCGCGCCCATCATCGCGCGATTTATTTCATTGGGCGAAATCCGGGCATCACCGTCAGCGAGCTTCTTGGCATCCTGAAGATCACCAAGCAAAGCCTGTCGCGTGTGCTATCGGCGTTGGTGGAAACCGGACATGTCGTCCAGAAAACCGGCCCCGAAGACCGACGACAGCGCCTGCTTTACCTGACCGATCTTGGCAGCGGACTTGAAGCACAGCTCACGGCGGTTCAGGGGCGCCGCTTTGCCAAGGCCTATCGCGATGCCGGCATGACCGCTGTCGAAGGTTTCCAGAAGGTTCTCGAAGGGCTTCTCGACGCAGACACCAAACGCCAGGTCGAGGTTCCGGGACACGACCGCGCATCGCGCAAACAAAGCTGAGGAACGCGGTCAAGATCAATGACGGAGGGCAGTCTGGCGGGCGAACAGCATATATTGGTTATCGACGATGACGAACGGCTTCGGCTTCTGTTGCGGCGGTTTCTCGAGGAAAGCGGATTTCGCGTAACCGATGTCGGTTCGGCCAGCGATGCACGGAAAGTTCTTGATGGCCTTGTTTTCGATCTGCTGATTGTCGACATCATGATGCCGGGGGAAACCGGGCTGGAATTCCTCGCCGACCTTCGCAAGAAAAATGCTGTTCCAGCACTTTTCCTGACTGCCATGGCGGAAACGGAGCACCGGATCACCGGGCTGGAATCAGGTGCCGATGACTATATTTCCAAACCCTTCGAGCCGCGGGAGCTTGTTCTTCGGATCCGCTCCATCCTCAACCGTGCCGCGGCGCAGCGCGAAGCGCCAAGCAAGAGCATTTCCTTCGGACCTTACAGTTTTGACCTGACGACCGGTATCCTGATGCACAGCACCGGACGGATCCATATCACCAATGCCGAGCAGAAGCTCCTTACAAGCTTCGCCGAACGACCCGACCAGGTACTTTCACGAGATGATATCACCGAGGCGATGGACAGCAGCATGCGCGGGCGCTCGATCGATGTCGCGGTGGCCCGCCTTCGTGCCAAGATAGAGCCGGATCCGCGATACCCGGTGTATCTTCAGACGGTGCGGAACAAGGGCTGGCTGCTCAGGACAGACAGTCCATCGGGAGGCGGCAATGCAGTTACGTGACTATCTGCCAAAGACGCTCTTCGGCAGGATGCTGTCGATCATCCTGATCCCGATGATCCTTGTCCAGGTGATCACAATCTTCATTTTCTATGACCGGCATTGGGACACTGTAACCCGTCACATGGCAAGCCAGCTTGCGGCGGATATCAGCCTTCTTGCCGACCGGGTTGGTGAAACGCCCGATGAAGCGACAATCGAGCTGATACAGAACACGGGCTGGCAGTATTTCTCCTTCCCGGTGCAGTACAGTGCGGAAACCACCTTTCAAGGCCGGAACGTGGCCGCCGCCACGAGCTATGCCGAAGAGATCCTGCGCCGCGAGCTTCAGGCGCGCCTGGAACAGGAATGGCATCTCAATCTGGAGTCCGACCCGCATCTGATCTATGTCGACCTTGCGCTGGAACCCGGCGTGCTCAGGATCTATGCAAGCCGGAAACGCATTTTCTCGTCGACGAGCTGGACCTTCTTCGGCTGGACCCTTGGATCTTCGATCCTACTGTTCACAATCGCCCTGCTGTTCATGCGCGGTCAGGTGCGCCCCATTCTTCGCCTGGCAAATGCGGCGAGGGCACTTGGCCTCGGTCGCCAGGCTCCGGATTATCGACTTGAGGGCGCACGGGAAGTCCGCCTCGCCGGCCGCGCCTTTCAGGCGATGCGCCACCGCATCATGCGACAGTTGAACGAGCGCACCGAGATGCTGGCAGGCGTCAGCCACGACCTGCGCACACCGCTGACGCGAATACGTCTTCAACTGGAACTCATGCGAAACAAAGAGGATGCAGAGGCAATCCGCGCCGATCTTGTCGAGATGGAGGAGATGATCGACGCCTATCTCAACTTCGCTGCCGGAGAAGGTGAGGAACCGTCAGAAGATACCGACGTGCAAATGATGCTTGACCGTTTGGTCACGCAGACACGCAACGCCCATGCCTTCGACATACAATTCAGCAAGCCGTCTCCGGCACTGCCGGTGTTCCCGTTGCGACGCAAGGCCATCCGACGGGCATTTGAGAACATCATTTCGAACGCCATCGCCTATTCGACAAGAGCGGAAATTTCAGCCCGGTTTCGCAATGACGAGGTGACCATCCACTTTGACGACAATGGCGCCGGGATCCCGGCGGAACGACGTGCCGACGCCATCCGCCCCTTTGTCCGCTTGGAAACTTCGCGTAACAGACAGACCGGCGGAACGGGCCTTGGACTGTCGATTACCAGCGACATCATTCTCGGGCATGGCGGCGAACTTACGCTTGGTGACTCGCCTCTTGGCGGGCTCCGGGTCTCGATAAAGCTGCCTGTCTGATACCGGCCGGGAACCGCTTGCCGATCAATGCATGCGGCTCCCGTCAGGGGCGTCACTGTCAGGAGCAACTAGCACGACCTCGCCACGCTCGTTCGCAACCCCGAGGGTCAGAACCTCCGACATGAACGGCCCGATCTGCCGGGGCGGGAAATTGACCACCGCCATGACCTTCCTGCCGACCAGCGTTTCAGGACTGTAAAGCTCGGTGATCTGCGCCGAAGATTTACGGGTTCCGATCTCCGCTCCAAAATCGATGACAAGCTTGATCGCCGGTTTGCGGGCTTCCGGAAAGGGCACAGCCTCTATGATCGTCCCGCAGCGGATGTCGATCTTCATGAAATCGTCAAAGGTCGCGAGCACCATGTTGGTGTCATTGTCGGACATGGGTGCCTCCGGAGATGGGCTTTACTGGTAGCGGCCGCCTGGATTGCCGTCGAGCGGGTCCTCGGAATTGCGGTGTCCGGCGCCCATTGGTTCGTCCTCAAAGGAGTCGCCGTCGAGAACGCGAAGCGTGCGGCCCCATTCCTCAGCCGTTGCAAGGCGCCGGTCGATCTCCTTCAGCGTCGTTGAGAGATCCGATGTATCGTCAGTCTGCCAGGTGCGTGCTACCAGCATCGCGACGCCTGCCACGCCGCGAACGCGGGCCTCGCCCTTCACTCCTGCGAGGTCGTCACCCGCCATCCGCAGCAGCATGCGCATGGCATGAACCAACGAATCGATCAACCGCAGGCCGAGAGCCGGATCGCGACGCGCGGCATTGTCCAGCTGCGCCAGCTGGCGGCGATAGGGGGCATAGACCTCGAACCGGTGCATGAGCCCTTCAATGATCTTGTCCCGCGCCGGCACATCACCGGCATCCTCGATATCCGCCAGCGTTTCCAGCACCGCCTGCCGGTCGAGGCGCGCAAGCTTATGGAGAATCAGGTTCGAAATGCTTCCAGCGACAGCACGTGCTGCCGGAGCCGGTATGCCAGCATCCGCGGCGATATCATCGATATGAATGGCCCGCGGCGACAGGTCGGCGAGTTGCTCCCATGCCGCATCGGCAAGCCTGTCCAACATCATTGTCGGCGTTTCGCTGGATGTCATAGCTACGCCTCCCTGCTAAGCGTCGTCATCTGGAAATGGGATCGCGGACCACCGGGATCAAGAAGTCACCCGGCAAGCTCGATTGACCGGTCACGTGCCGCCAGTACGGCGCGTCGCAACAGTGGCTTCATCCCGTCATCGGCCATAAGAACGGCCAGCGCCGCCGCGGTTGTGCCGCCCTTGCTTGTAACGTTGACGCGAAGCTGGTCCGGTGCCTCATCAGATTTTTCGATCAGCGCGCCAGCCCCGGATACCGTCGCCTCGGCGAGCTGCTTGGCAAGATCGGGTGGCAAACCAGCATCAATGCCGGCCGCCGTCATCACTTCGGCAAGAAGGAACACATAGGCCGGACCGCTTCCGGATACCGCAGTCACCGCATCCATGAGACCCTCGTCAGCCAGTTCGACGACACCGCCGATGGCCGAAAGAAGAGTCACCGCCAGCACCTTTACGTCGTCAGGCGCGCCGCCGGCAAACAGGGCTGTGACGCCCTTGCCAACAGCGGCCGGCGTGTTCGGCATCGAGCGCAGGACCGTCGCTTCCGCGCCAAGCCGCTGGCGGAACCAATCCGTGGTTATGCCGGCAGCAATCGACAGAAAGGCGGTTTCAGGCCCCACAAGCCCGGGAAGGCCGGCAATGGCTTCATCCATCATCTGGGGTTTCACAGCGAGCACAATCATGCAGGCCGACCTGCCAGCAGCGGCAGCTTGCCTGGTATCAGCATGGATCTGAACATTGGGGAAATCGCGCGTCCACCCGAGGTGACCGGACATCGGTTCGATAATGGCGAAGTCGGCATCGAGCCTGTCGTCGGCCAGCCAGCCCTGCAGCATGGCGCTTCCCATCTTGCCGCAGCCTATCAGGGTGATCAGAGGTTTCATCGGGCAACCGGACCTGCGCCGCCTGGCGTCAGGCCTCCCCTTCCGTGATCATCATCACAGCGGCTGCGGCGTCCGCCGCGTCGAGGGCACCGTCGGCAACCTGATAAATGGCCGGATAGACCTGCTCGCATTCGCCAAGCATGATGTCGACGACATCTTCCACCTGCTCCGGTGTCGCGCCGCCGGCGCCCCGCAAGGCCAGCGTGTGACGGAGCTCGAGTTCACACGTCGACATGTCCAGTGCGAGATGGCCGATATAGAGCTGCTGATTGAGCAGTGCCGCAAGCATCGCTAGTTCACCGATCTGCGCCCCGCCCACCTTCAGGTCGATGCGGCAGACAACCTGCATCGTCTCCTCGGTGTCCTGCCAGGAGACCGCCAGCTGATACTGGCTCCAGCGTCCCGGAATTTCGGCTATCAGGGCGTCAGGTTCCTGCTGGCACAGCATCCATTCCTGGCGGGCCACAAACCGCGACACAAGATCGATCGGATGGGCCAGCGTCTGTTCGATTGTGGCTTGGCTAGGTGCCATGTGCAGCATTCCTCAGCGGCAGTTCTATGATGGAAAATGCCGCATCCGTTCCAGCCTTTCAACACAATATTTTGTGGTATTGGGCGAGCGAAACCACATCAAATTGTGGATAACTTTGTGAAATGGCGCATAAACAACGGGTTCCCGGACAAAGTTAGCCGGAAACCAAAACATGCATTTGGATAAAGAAGGAAACTCGGTCGAAGAAATGCGCGTTAACCGGACTTCGGCGATGCCTTGCGGCGCGTCGAAGCTGCCTTTGGCGCCGCTTTCTTTGGTGCCTTTTTGGCCTGGTCGACCTGTGCCAACCGGTTTTCCAGCTCGGCAACCCGGGCGGCCATCGCATCATGGCGTGTTCGCAGGGCGTCGAACTCCTCGCGGGTGACAAGCCCCTGGGCGTTGAGGCCGCGTTCTGTGCGCTGCTTGACGATATTGTCCAGTTCCTCGCGGATGCCGCCAAGCGCAGATGCAGCGCCATTCGCCACCTGTGCCATGTCTGAAATGAAACGTGATCGGCCTCGCATGGGTCGCTCCCTTGTCTTGTCACACTGCATATCTATGATTTCGTGGCGCCGTTTCCAATACCACGCTGGCCGCAATTGCGATACTGTGAAGCGGCGTGATGCCCGACCACGAATACCGGCGGCATCCGATCCGATCACGACCTTCGAGACCTGACCTATGACCGGCGGCATCATCCTTCCCGAATTCGATCCGTTCGTGATCAATTTCGGTGGTTTTGGAATCAGGTGGTATGCGTTGGCCTACATCGCCGGACTGCTTGGGGGCTACTGGATCCTCAGGCGCGAGGCAACGCGCCCTGGCGCGCCAATGCCGCCAGAGGCCGTCGACAGCCTTCTCAATCATGTCATCATCGCAGTTATACTCGGAGGGCGTCTCGGCTATGTCGCTTTCTACAATCCGGCTTTTTTCGCCGCCAACCCGATCGAGATCCTGAAAGTATGGCAGGGCGGCATGTCATTCCATGGCGGCCTTGCCGGTGTTGCGCTGGCGATGTGGATCTTTGCCCGCAAGCGCGGGATTCCCGTTCTGGCCGTGAGCGACCGCGTCGCCATGGTGACACCGATCGGACTGTTCCTCGGGCGGCTGTCAAATTTCACCAACGCCGAACTTTACGGCCGTGTCACCTCCCTTCCCTGGGGCATGGTATTTCCCGAAAGCGACGGACAGCCACGACATCCAAGTCAGCTTTACGAAGCGGGGCTTGAAGGACTTGTTCTTGGCGCTGTGATGCTGCTTGGCTGGCGCCGGGGGTGGCTTGGCGATGCCGGAAGACTGACGGCCGTGCTGCTCATCGGCTACGGCCTCTCCCGATTTGCCATCGAATATGTTCGTCAGCCTGACCCGCAACTCGGCATCCTGATGGGCCTCGCAACCATGGGCCAGCTCCTGTGCCTGCCGATGATGGCGGCCGGCGGCTTCATTATCTGGAACCGGCGCCGCCAATGACGGAACGGCTGGAAAACAGGCTCGAGGATGCCATTCGGGCCCGCATTGCCGAGACCGGCCCAATCGGCGTCGAGGATTACATGGCGATATGCCTTGGCGATCAGCGGTCCGGCTATTACGCGACAAGAGACCCTTTCGGCGGTAGTGGCGACTTCACCACCGCGCCGGAAATCTCGGGCCTGTTCGGAGAGATGTGCGGCCTTTATCTCGCCCATATGTTCGAAATTGCGGGGCAGCCTGGCGATGCCTCCATTCTTGAACTTGGGCCAGGACGCGGAACACTGATGCGCGACATGCGGCATGTCTGGGCGATGGTGATGCCCGACCTTGCCGGCGCATCGGTGCATTTTGTCGAAACCAGCCCAACGCTTCGCGACGTTCAGCTTCAGACCGTCGGAGACGAGGTTGATCTGACCTGGCACAAGGATGTCGACGAGGCGCTACGGTCCGGCAAAGGACCTATCTTTGGCGTCGCGAATGAATTCTTTGATGCCCTGCCGGTTGCCCAGAAGGTTATGGAAGGCGGAAAATGGCACGAACGGCAGGTTGGCATCCGCGAAGACCGCCTCGGCTATGTCATCGGCCCGGCCCTCAGCGAAACAGACCCGGCCCTTCCGGAAACGCCGCCGGACGGCGCTGTGGCTGAACTCTGCCCACAGGCATGCGCTATCGCCATGAAACTCGGTGATGCCCTTGTGCGACGTGGCGGCGCCATCCTCATCGTTGATTACGGGCGTGACGGCAACCCGGGCGACAGCCTTCAGGCCGTGAACGACCACCGCGCGGTCGATCCTTTTGAGGCACCCGGGGAAGCCGACCTTTCGCATTGGGTCGATTTCGCGGCGCTGGCATCTGCCGTGCGATCAGCCGGTGCACGGCTTGTCGGGCCGGTGCCGCAAGGACGTTTCCTGATGCAGATCGGTCTTGGTGCCCGCGCCGAGCAGGCCGGCCTGAATGCCGAGCCCGAGGTCAGGCGTGACCTTCTGTCCGCCGTCGACAGGCTCACAAGTCCAGCGCAGATGGGCGAGGTGTTCAAGGTCGCGCTCCTGCTGCCGCCTGGCGAAGGTGAGCCACCGGGCTTTATGCAGGAGGAAGTGTGAGCATGACAGGGTTCAGATATGATGCCGGCCCGACAGCCTTCCTGTACCACCCCGATACGTCGGCGCTTGCACGGCATGGCTTTTTCGGACGGGCTGGCGGCGTCAGTGACGGTCTTTATGACAGCCTGAATTGCGGTTATGGGTCAAACGACGATCCTACCCGCGTGGCAAGCAATCGGGCCCGTGCGGCGGCGGCGCTCGGACTCCCCGAGACACGCATGGCAGCGGTGTGGCAGGTGCACGGCGCCGATGTTCTCAGGGTCGACAGGGGCGCGCCTGCCAACCGCTCACAGATGGCAAAGGCGGATGGCCTTGTTACGACCGAACCCGGGCTTGGCCTGACCATTCTGACCGCCGACTGCCTGCCCCTGTTGCTAGCCGAAGCTGGCGGCAGGGTCGTCGGGGCCTGCCACGCCGGATGGCGAGGTGCCGCCCGCGGGATCGTCGACGCCACAGTCCAGGCGATGCGCGATGCAGGCGCGGGTGCGATTACCGCGCTGATAGGCCCGACGATCCAGCACCGAAGTTACCAGGTCGGACCCGACATGCGCGAGGATCTGCTGAATCAGATGGCAGTGCCGGTCCGCGATGACGCCGCGACATGCTTCACGCCGGACAGCGGAAAAAAATGGCACTTTGACCTGCCGGGCCTCGTTTCGGCCCAGTTGCGCGCGGCCGGTGTAAGTGCCATCCATGACTGCGGCGTCGATACCTACACGACAGACATTCCCGGCGCTGCCGATTCTCCCGGTTTCTTCTCGCATCGGCGCGCCACCCATGCAAAAGAAGCGGATTGCGGTCGTCAGATCGCCGTCATTGCGCTACCGGGTCCGGCTACCGTGACCGGTTCACTCTAAAGGCGAAGAACATGCCTCATCTCTATATTTTTCTAGGGCTTCTGTTTGTCGGGCTGTTTGCCAGCTGCTTCATGGGCTGACACGATGCCGAACCAAAGCTTACGAAAGCGTGATGATGGGCCTGTTAATATCTTGCCCGCGCGACGAGGCGTTGGTATCTACAGGCGGCGAGCCGCCTTGGCTTCAACAGCGCCTCATCCAGTGGGTCATAGATGAAAATTCTTTCCTGCAACAGCAACCGCCCTCTCGCCGAAGCGATTGCAACCTACCTAGACGTTTCACTGACCAAGGCCGATGTAAAGCGCTTCGCCGACATGGAGGTTTTCGTCGAAATCGGCGAGAATGTTCGAGGTGAAGACGTATTCGTCATCCAGTCGACCTGTTTTCCAGCCAATGACAACGTGATGGAACTGCTGGTGGCGCTTGACGCGCTGCGACGCGGATCGGCCCGCCGCGTCACCGCGGTACTGCCCTATTACGGCTATGCCAGGCAGGACCGCAAGTCCGGACCGCGCACGCCGATCTCGGCAAAGCTTCTTGCCAACCTCATCACCTCGGCCGGCGCTGACAGGGTTCTCACGATCGATCTTCACGCAGGGCAGATCCAGGGGTTCTTCGACATTCCGACGGACAATCTCTTCGCCGCGCCGGTGTTCATCGAGGACATCCGCTCACGCTATGACAATGGTCAGGTAATGATCGTGTCGCCGGATGTTGGCGGCGTGGTGCGGGCGCGCTCTCTGGCAAGACGTCTCGACGCTGACCTTGCGATCATCGACAAGCGCCGCCCGAAGGCCGGCGTGTCCGAGGTGATGAACATCATCGGTGACGTGAGCGACCGGCATTGCATCATGGTTGATGATATCGTCGATTCCGGCGGCACCCTGTGCAACGCGGCACAAGCGCTGATCGACGCCGGCGCACTCAGCGTCGACGCCTATGTTACGCATGGCGTCCTTTCCGGTGGCGCGGTCAGCCGCGTGGCGGCATCGCCGCTGAATTCGCTGGTAACAACCGATTCGATCCCGGCCACGGAAGCTGTCCGCGTGGCGCGCAATATCCGGCATATCTCGGTTGCGCCGCTGCTTGGCGAGGCGATCCGGCGGATCAATGAGGAACGGTCGGTCTCGACACTGTTCTGATTGTCTTCCGCAACGGCGGTGACACCCGCAAAACACGGCCTTTTCACTTGAGTTTTCGGCGGTATCCGCCTATACCACGCGCTGCTGCGCACCCCTGGAGGCGTGGCGCATTGTAGAGCAAGGAGCAAGTACAATGTCCGATAACACAACCATCAGCGCTTCCGAGCGCGAACGGGTCGGTAAGGGGTCCGCCCGTGCGGCACGCCGCGCAGGCCTCGTCCCTGCCGTAATTTACGGCGACAAGAAAGACCCGGTGGGAATCACCATGGAATCCCGCGAAGTCACAAAGATCGTTCACCAGCCCGGCATTTTCGGCCGCCTGCTGGACATCGATGTCGCCGGCAAGAAGTCGACCGTGCTGACGCGCGACATTCAGTTTCACCCTGTCACCGACGTCATCATGCACATGGATTTCCTGCGCGTGTCGCAGTCCGCGACCGTTGCGGTCGCCGTGCCGGTGGAATTCATCAATGAGGACAAATGTCCTGGCATCAAAATTGGCGGCGTTCTCAACGTTGTCCGGTATGAAGTGGAACTGAATTGCCCGGCGACAGCCATTCCGGAAAAGGTCACAATCGACCTCGACGGCGTGAAGATCGGCGACTCGATCCACATCAGCGCCGTGCCTCTTCCGGACGGCGTGACCCCGACCATCACCGATCGCGACTTCACCGTTGCCACGCTGGCATCGCCAGGCGGCGGCGTTAAGAACGAGGATGAAGAGACCGAGGATACTGGCGAAGAGGCCAGTGAGGACGAAGCGGAATAATTCCACCGTCCCCGATGTGACAGGGGCCGGACCGCCTGGTCCGCCCCCCTCATCCAAGCATTCGAGCTGACCATGCTGCTGTTCGCAGGCCTAGGCAACCCGGGACCAGACTATGCCGGCAACCGGCACAATGCCGGTTTCATGGCTGCCGACGCCATTTCCGAAAGACACGGATTTTCCGGCTGGAAGACCAAGGGGTCCGCGCAGGTTTCGGAAGGCCGAATCGGCGGTGACAAAGTTATCATCGTCAAGCCACAGGGTTTCATGAACCGGTCCGGCGGACCGGTGGCCGAGATCGCCAGATTCTATAAGATCGCGCCATCGGAGGTGTTCGTCTTCTATGACGAAATCGACCTCGCCCCGGGGCGGGTTCGGGTCAAACTTGGCGGGGGTCATGGCGGGCATAACGGCATTCGTGACATCGACCGGCATCTTGGCCGTGACTACTGGCGCGTGCGCATCGGCGTTGGCCGCCCTGAGCAGGTCATTCCCGAATCACGCATCGACATCCGGAAATGGGTGCTGATGGATTTCATGGCGCAGGAACGTGACGGCTGGCTTCAGACGCTGCTTTGCGCCATGGCCGACGAGGCGGAACGCCTTGTGGCACAGGATGAGGGCGGCTTCATGAGCCGCGTCGCCTATCTTGCGCCGGCACCCAAGCCGCCAAGGGCTGAGGACACCGAGAACGAGGAGACGTCCTGATGGGATTCAACTGCGGCATCGTCGGCCTGCCGAATGTCGGCAAATCGACGCTATTCAATGCATTGACGGAAACTGCCGCCGCCGAGGCAGCGAACTATCCCTTCTGCACCATCGAGCCGAACACCGGCCGTGTGGCAGTTCCCGACCTGCGCCTCGATCAGCTGGCCACCCTTGCAAAGTCGGCGAATGTCATTCCGACCCAGCTCGAATTTGTCGATATCGCGGGGCTTGTGCGCGGCGCCTCAAAAGGTGAAGGGCTTGGCAATCAGTTCCTGGCGAACATCCGGGAGGTCGATGCCATTGCCCATGTGCTGAGATGTTTCGAGGATTCGGACATAACTCATGTGGAAGGGTCGGTCGATCCGATCCGGGACGCCGACACGATCGACACCGAGCTGATGCTGGCGGACATCGAATCGCTTGAACGCCGCATGGCCGCACTGGTCAAGAAAACGCGCGGCGGCGATGCCGACGCCAAGCGTGATCTCACGCTGATGGAAAAACTGCTGCCGCAGCTTTCGGAGGGTGTTCCAGTGCGTCGTGCCACCGGCCTGACCCAGGACGAGACGGCGCGGCTGCCGCAGCTTCAGCTCCTTACCTCAAAACCGATCCTCTATGTGTGCAATGTCGCCGAGGGCGAAGCCGCGACAGGGAATGCTCATGCCGAAGCGGTAGCGGCACGGGCTGCCGAGGAAGGCGCCGCGCACGTTGTCGTATCAGCAGCCATTGAAGCCGAGATCTCGCAGCTGGATGCCGAGGACAAGACGATGTTTCTGTCCGAACTGGGGCTGGAGGAAGCCGGCCTGGCGCGCCTGATCAGAGCCGGCTACGGGTTGCTGGATCTGCTGACCTTCTTCACCGCAGGTCCGAAGGAAGCGCGCGCCTGGACTGTCGCTGCCGGGGCAACCGCCCCACAGGCCGCCGGTGTCATCCATACGGATTTCCAGCGCGGCTTCATCCGTGCCGAAACGATTTCCTTTGACGACTATGTCACCTGCGAGGGGGAATCCGGCGCGCGCGATGCCGGCAAACTTCGTATTGAGGGTGCGGACTACAGGGTCTGTGACGGAGATGTTTTCCATTTCCGCTTCAATGTGTAATAAGGAAAAAAAGCCCGCTGAGGTGTCATAATGACGCAGATGATGAAGCTGTCCACTGAGGACGGTCATACGCTTGATGCGGCCGTTGCCGGTGACCCTTCGACGGCGCATGGCGGCGTCGTGGTGCTGCAGGAAATCTTCGGACTGAATGCGCATATCCGATCGCTGCCCGAAAGATTCGCCGAAGCAGGATATTATGCCGTGGCACCGGCTCTCTTCGACCGCGCCGAACGTGGAGTGGAACTCGGCTATGACGCGGAAGGGCGCGAGCGCGGAATCGCGCTGAAGAACGCCGTTGATGACGATGCGATATTCGATGTCACTGCCGCCATATCGGCGGCGGCGGCGGCCGGAACGGTGACGGTTGTAGGGTTTTGCTGGGGCGGATCGCTGGCCTGGCGTGCCGCCACCTGTCTGACCGGCCTGAGCGGCGCGGTGTCCTACTATGGCGGCGAGCTGCCATCAAAGGCAGGGTTGATCTCCCATTGCCCGGTGCTGGCGCATTTCGGCGAACGTGACAAGGGCATCCCGATGGATGGCGTGAATGCCTTCATCAAGGCGCAGGCCGATGCCGATCCGGCGGTGGAGACGCATATCTACGATGCGGACCACGGTTTCAACTGCGACGCGCGCGGGCAATATGATGCGGCGGCCGCCGATCTAGCCTGGCAGCGCACTCTGGCGTTTCTGGAGCGGGTGAGGGGCACATTCTCCTGATTGTGATCTGACAATCGGCGTGAAGTGCCGCCATGCTCCGGCATGCGCACCACGGCTGCATACCTCTCCGACCAGTGGCTTCGGGTCCCAAGCGCGGTTCGCTGGATCCTTTGCTGGCCATTGCTTGCGACGATCTATGTGACCGTCTTCCCTCTGGCCGATCTTGCCGTGAACATGGTCATTCAGGTGGCATTGGGAATTTCCTGGCAGCCGGTCCTTCTGATGGCTCCGGTTCTGTCAGACATTGTCCATATGGCCGTCGTTCTGCCGTCGATCCGCTTTCTTGTACCGTCGCGCCAGCATTTCGTTGTCTTCGGCTTTGCCGTTATTGTCCTGCTGGCAACCCTGTTGACGCTCATCGAGATCTGGCAGACGGATCGTCAGTCATTGCCAGGGGAATACAGCGCCGCAGACCGGCTGGTGAACTGTCTTGTCGTGCTTGCCATTGTGAGCTGGTACGGCTGGCGCATCCGGAAACCAACCGTGAGGCAATAAAAAACCCCGGGCCAGGCCGTGGTTTTTCGAATGCTTGTTGTGACGGGCTGCTAGTGCAGTTCCGCCCAGACCCGGCGTTTCGCCATGTAGGACAGGATCAGGAAGATCGACAGGAAAAACACGGCGGCAACACCGATCCTCTTGCGGGCTTCCATCTTCGGCTCAGCAGCCCACATCAGGAAGTGGGTTACGTCCGCTGCCAGTCCTTCCGGCGTCGTTGGCGAACCGTCCGAGTACTCGACATCGTCGCCATAGATCGGCTGCGGCATCGCAATCAGATGACCGGAGTAGGCGTTGTTGTAGTACATGCCGTCAGGCACCTCAGTGCCGGATGGCGCATCCTCATACCCGATGAGAAGACTGTAGAGATAGTCGGCTCCATTGGCGCGCGCCTTGGCAATCAGCGACAGATCAGGTGGCAGGGCGCCATTGTTGTTGGCACGTGCCTCGTTGTCGTTGCGATAGGGGCTCGGGATCAGATCCGCCGGACGTCCCGGACGCATGAACATCTCGCCGTCCTCGTCCGGTCCGTCCATCACCTCGTACTCGGCGGCGATGGCCTTGATCTCAGCCTCGTTATATCCAAGGTCCGCAAGGTTGCGGAACGCCAGATACTCGACACCGTGACAGCCGGCGCAGACTTCAAGATACACCTGAAAGCCCCGCTGCATGGCACCCTTGTCGAAATAACCGAACGGGCCTGCAAAGCTCCACTCGCCGGCAACAAGCTTCACGTCGCCGCCGCCGGCCGCATTCGCCTGGCCCGCAAGCCCGATTGTGGCCGCCAGCGAGGCCACTGCTGCAATCAGAAACTTACGCATCAGGCGACTCCCTTTGCAGTCGCCAGCACCGGTTCGGAGATGGATTTGGGTAGCGGCCTCGTTGTCTCGAACACGCTCAGGAGCGGCAGGATGACGAGGAAGTGCAGGAAGTACCATGCAGTCGCGATGCGCGACAGCGCGACATAGACACCTTCGGCAGGCTTGCCACCAAGATAGCCGAGCGCGATGCAGTCGATGAACAGCAGCCAGAAGAAAATGCGGAACAGCGGCCGGAAGCGCGCGGAACGGACCGGCGAACGGTCAAGCCACGGCAGGACGAACAGCACGAAAATGGCGGCAAACATCAGCAGGACACCACCAAGCTTGTCCGGCACCGCACGAAGGATCGCGTAAAAGGGCAGGAAATACCATTCCGGAACGATGTGCGCCGGGGTCTGCATCGGGTTTGCCGGGATGTAGTTATCCGGATGGCCCATTGCGTTCGGGAAGAAGAAGACAGCAACAGCCAGCAAAAGCAGGAACATCGCGATCCCGACCATGTCCTTGATGGTGTAGTAGGGATGGAACGAAATGGTGTCCTGCGGCCCCTTCGCGTCGATGCCGATCGGGTTGTTCGATCCGAAACGGTGAAGTGCCACGATGTGAAGCACGACCACGCCGGCGATCAGGAACGGCATCAGGTAATGAAGCGAGAAGAAGCGGTTCAATGTCGGGTTGTCGACCGAGAACCCGCCCCACAGGAAGGTTACGATGCTTTCGCCGACGAACGGGATGGCCGAGAAAAGGTTGGTGATCACCGTCGCGCCCCAGAAGCTCATCTGGCCCCAGGGAAGAACATAGCCCATGAAAGCGGTTGCCATCATCAGCAGGAAGATCACCACACCAAGCATCCATAACAGCTCGCGCGGGGCCTTGTAGGACCCATAGTAGAGCCCGCGGAAGATGTGGATATAGACCACGATGAAGAAGAAGCTGGCCGCGTTCATGTGGATGTAGCGGATCAGCCACCCGTGATTGACATCGCGCATGATACGCTCGACGGAGCTGAACGCGTGATCGACATGCGCGGTGTAGTTCATCGCCAGAACGATGCCCGTCACGATCATAATGACCAGCGCAAGCCCGGCGAGAACACCGAAATTCCAGAAGTAGTTCAGGTTTTTCGGGACCGGGTAATCATATTTTTCATGGTCCAGCATCGAGAAGATGGGAAGACGATGATCAACCCACCTGACGACAGGATTTGAGAATTTTTCAGCAGACATGGAACCAATAGCCTCCAGCAGAACAGACAGATCAGCCGATGCGGATCACGGCGTCGGAAAGGAACTCATAGGGCGGAACTTCAAGGTTGGTCGGTGCCGGCCCCTTGCGGATGCGACCCGACGTATCGTAGTGCGATCCGTGGCACGGGCAGAACCAACCCTCATATTCGCCCTTCACCTCGCCGGTCTTTTGACCGAGCGGGACGCAGCCGAGGTGGGTACAGACACCGAGTACGACAAGCAGTTCAGGCTTCTGGACCCGGGTCTCGTCTTCCTCCGGGTCGCGCAGCTCGGCGCTGTCGATGGCGTTGGCGCGTGCAATCTCGTCGGCGGTCCGATGCCGTATGAAGACAGGCTTGCCACGCCATGTGACAGTGATGGCCTGTCCTTCGACAATCTTTGAAATGTCGACTTCGGTGCTCGCCAGCGCCAGCGTATCGGCGGCTGGGTTCATTTGGTCGATCAAAGGCCAGGCGACGGCGGCAGCGCCAACCGCCCCCATGGCATAGGTCGCGACGACGATGAAGTCGCGCCGGCCGACCTCGCGCGGATCGGTGGCCGAGTCCGCGGGCTTCGAGTTCGATTTTGCCATTCTTCCCTCTTCAGATAGCAGCCCCACAAAATCTCCCGGCTGGTCACAGTGGACCTTCCGGAAAACCTCCCTCCAGGCTCCTGCCGGGCGGCAGCGGCGTGACATGTAAGGCACCTTTTGTCAGCCGCCGACGTTTTAGCACGAGACATCCCGGTTTTGCAGTCTATTTTGCCACGGATTCCGAAAAAATAACTGCGCCATCCGTCGCACCCACCAGTTGACCCGGCATGCCGTCACAACAGGTCAGGGCCAGCGCACCTCGGGGGGCAGGCTCATCAGGATCGCCTCGATGTTTCCACCGGTCTTCAGGCCGAAAAGCGTGCCCCTGTCATAAAGAAGATTGAACTCGACATAGCGGCCGCGCCGCACCAGCTGGTGATGGCGGTCAGCGTCGCTCCAGGGCCGGTCCATCCGTTCCCGAACAATCGCGGCATAGCCGGTGTGAAAGGCGGCGCCGACATCGCGTGTGAAAGCAAAGTCGGTCTCCCAGCTGCCACTGTCCATATTGTCGTAAAAAATGCCGCCGGCACCACGCGGCTCCTCGCGATGCGGAAGATAGAAATATTCGTCGCACCATTTCTTGAAGCGGGGATAATAGTCCGGATCATGCATGTCACAGGCCGACCGCATGGCCGCATGAAAGTCGGTGCCGGCCGATTCGTCGGGGAAGATCGGGGTCAGGTCGCCA
>JAYYLR010000107.1:0-6999 GCA_036143955.1 Pseudomonadota bacterium
TCATGAAGGGCGACATCGTGGTTCTGGCTACGCCGGAAATCGCCGGTCTTCCCTACGTGATCTCGGGCCTTGTGGCCGCTGGTGGTCTTGCGGCCGCCATGTCGACCGCTGACGGTCTGCTTCTGGCCATCGCAAACGCCCTGTCGCACGATCTTTACTACAAGATCATCGACCCGAAGGCGGACACCAAGACACGTCTGATCGTGGCGCGGATCCTGCTTCTGGTTGTCGGTGCGGCCGGTGCCTATGTGGCGTCCGCCAAGCTCACCGGAATTCTCGGTGCCGTTGCCTGGGCGTTCTGCTTCGCGAACTCCGGTCTGTTCTTCCCGCTGGTCCTTGGTGTCTGGTGGAAGCGGGCCAACCGTGCTGGTGCGGTAGCGGGCATGATCGGTGGTTTCGCCGCCGGTGCCTGGTACCTCTACATGGTTCAGTTCGCTGGCATGACCCCGTGGCTTGGCCTTGACGGTCTTCGCTTCGGCATGATCGGCATGCCGGTCAGCCTTGCGCTGATGGTTATCGTTTCGCTGATGACCGAGGAGCCAGACGAGGAGACCCAGAAGATGGTCGATGCGATCCGGATTCCGAAGGGCGAGACGGTCACCAACGCCTGATGTCGGTTTCATGCCTCGGCATGACTGACAGGTAAATCATTGCGGAGCAGGGAGGCTTTCCTGCTCCGTTTCTTTTCCGCATAATCCAACACGGCCGTTACAGGCGGGCGCATCATACAGGCAGGCAAGGGCGATGTTCGAAGGCATACCAATCTGGGTCATTCTGATCGACTACATGATGGGGCTGGTGATGTGGACGCTTGTCGGCAGATTCGGCATGAGCATCTTCGTCTCCGAACAGTCCGACTTCTTTTTCATGAAGGCCTTCGTGCGGATGACGGATCCGATGATAAAGGCGATGGCCAAGCTGACACCGGGCTTTCTGGTCGACAGGCTGCGGCCGCTCTATGTTGCCTGGTTCATCTTCATGATCCGGTTCTACATCATGCCGGTTGTCCTCGGATATGACGTCATGGGCATGCTGTCATTCCCGCTCGAATCCGAACTTGCGCTGATTATCTACGATATCGGCCAGATCTTCCGCTAGAGGGCGTAATGGCTCTTGTCGCAGTCGATGTTGGCGGGACAAATGTCCGTTTCGCGCTTGTCGGCGACAGCGGTCTGCTGCATCACGCCAGTCTTCTTTGCCGCGACCATTCAACGCTCGAGGACGCATTTTCCGCCTATCTGTCGACCGTCGATGCGAAAGTGACGGCGGCCAGTATCGCCGTTGCCGGTCCGGTTCAGGCCCCGCAGGTCGAGGTAACGAATAACGGCTGGCGGTTCGGCAAGCGCGAACTCATGGCCGCGCTGGGGATTGACCGCCTTCTGGTGGTCAATGATTTCACGGCGCAGGCGCTGGCACAAAGCGACCCGACGGCCAACGGCAATCTGCAGATCCTTGAAGGCGCGTCCCACGAAGATGCCCCACTGCTGGTGATCGGCCCGGGAACAGGGCTTGGCGTCGCGGCGCTTGTATCCTCGCCGGGTGGGCTTGTGACACTTGAAGGTGAAGGCGGGCATGTGGGGTTTGCGCCTCAGGACACAACCGAGCTCGACCTTCTGCGTCGTCTCTGGGATGAGCAACCGCATGTGTCTGCCGAGGATTTCGTGAGCGGCAGCGGGCTGGAGACAGTCTACCGCCTGCTGTCGGGCGACAGTCTGGCGGCGCCCGAGATAGGCGCAGCAGCCCTTGCTGGGAACGGGCCGGCGCGAGACGCCGTTCACCGGATGCTGGGCATTCTTGGCACCGTGATGGCTGATGCGGCACTGTCGATGGGATGCTGGCGTGGCGCTGTGATCGCCGGCGGTATCGTTGCGCAGCTCAGGCCGCTATTGGACGATAGCCCGTTTACAGCACGGTTCCGTCATCAGGGGAAGATGGGCCGTCTTCTGTCTGACATCCCAGTGTGGTTGTCAGTCGATCCGAGTGCCGGCCTTCGCGGCGCCGCTGCCGCGTTTGAAAATGCCAGCCTGCAATCGAGGGTGCTTTCGGTCGGCTAGTTTCTGCCACCGGCAAAACGGGGCATCGCGAAACAGGCAAGCCCGAGGCAGAGAGCCACCGCCGCCAGAAGGATCATTGTCCTGTCGAGTCCGAAAAAATGCGCTGTGACGCCGAACATCGCCGGGCCGCTGATCAGACCGACATAGGCAAAGCCGACAATGATCGAAATCTCGCGGAGCGGTTGCTCTCCGGCGGCGCGCCCCGCCATCGACACGATGATTGGAAAGGCGTTTCCAACCGCCAGTCCCATAGCCACATAGCCGGCCATCAACAAGGGAACATTGGCGGTAATGACGGCGATGGTCATCAGTGCCGCCGCGATGCTCAGCGGCACCGCAAGCAAGAGATGAGCCGGCATCAGGTCAATCAACCTGTCACCGGCGAAGCGGCTCACCGTCATGGCGACACCGAACCACAGGACCGGCCGGCCTGCGTCCTCAAGAGACACGCCCAGCGAGCGATGAAGATGCAGGGCCGACCAGTCGATGATTCCACCCTCGGTCAATGTCGCGAGGAGAATGGCAAGTCCCAGAAACAGAATGACGCCGACAGGCAGTCTGAATCCGGCGCCCTGTTCATCCGGCGACAGGTCTTCGGTCTGATCGATGGTGACCCATTCCCGCCGCATTGCCATAAAGGTCGCATACAGGCCTGCGCAGGCCAGAATCCCGAAGGTGAGAGCGGAAGGCCGTGCACTCAGGAGCAGACTGACGAGGCCGGCGCCGGCAAGAAGTCCGAGCGAGAACAGCGCATGGAAAAAGGACATCGCGCGCCTGCCGGTGGCCTGTTCCCATTGCGACGACTGGCTGTTGAGCGCGGTATCGACGAAGCCTGCCGCCAGCCCGGTGATGATGCCGCTGAGGAAGAACATCTCGACAGATCCGGTCGTCAGGCAGCTTGCAAAACCGATTGCATAGAACGGCCCAGCAAGGCGCAAGAGCCAGTGAGGGTCCTGAAATGCCCGGAACTTTGTGACCAGAAAAATGGCCGCACAAAGGCTTAGCCCGACAACAAGCAGGAAGCCGGCAATGAGAAGTTCATTTAGTCCGAGGTCGGCGCTACGGGCCGGCACGAGTGCGCCCCACATGCCCATGAAGAGCCCCAGCCCAAGGAAGCCGACGACGATGGAAAGCCGGGATGCCGCGTGTGTCACGTCAGGCATCTTTGATCAGAGCGCGGCGGCGGTGCGCGCCCGTGATGCAATCGCTTCGAACCGGGCTTCGGCAATCGCGTCGCGCGGTGCCACCCAGCTGCCACCAACGCAGGGCACATTTGCCAGAGCCAGCCATTCGGGTGCCGTGGCCTCGGTGATGCCGCCCGTCGGGCACACCGAAATATAGGGGAGGGGGCTGGCAAGCGCCTTGATGAATGCGGTGCCGCCGGCGGCGTTGGCCGGGAAGAATTTGACACAGTCAAATCCCTGATCGTTAAGTGCCATCATTTCCGAGGCGCTCGACGCGCCCGGAAGCAGCGGCAGGCTGGCTGTGGCGCAACCACCTATCACGGCGGATGTCGTCCCCGGCGACACGGCGAAAGCTGCGCCCGCGTCCTTGGCCGCCGCCGCCAGCTCAGCCGCGGTGACAGTGCCGGCGCCGACGGTGATGTCGGGGCAGGCGTCGGCTACGGCGCGGATCGAGTCGAGTGCCGCTGGCGTGCGGAGCGTGATTTCGATGGTTTTGATCCCGCCTTCAAGAAGCGCCCTCGCAAGCGGCACGGCATTGGCGCTGTCATCAATCACGATGACAGGCATCACGGGTCCCAAATTCAGGATGTCGCGGATGCTTGGCATGGGTTAGGTCTCCGTAATGGACAGGCCGGCGCCCTGTTCGGCGGTGCCGGCGGCAGCGCGCATGGCGCTGAATAGAGGTCTTGCGAAAGCGCGTTGCGGCGCGCCGTTGGACGGGCCGAAATCAGGCCTGCCGGAAAGCTCGGCAGCAACGCTCAGTGTTCCGGCATGGGCGTCGAGCCGGATCATGTCGCCGTCGGCGATGCGTCCTATGGCGCCGCCGGCAACGGCCTCCGGCGAGACGTGAATGGCGGCTGGTACCGTTCCGGAAGCGCCGGACATCCTGCCATCTGTGACAAGCGCAACGGCAAACCCCTGATCCTGAAGGTTGGCAAGCATTGGTGTCAGGCTGTGAAGTTCGGGCATGCCGTTGGCACGGGGGCCCTGGCCGCGGACAACAACCACGACGTCACGGTCGAGAGCGCCGTCATTATATGCCGTCTTCACCGACGCTTCATCGGTGAAGACGGCTGCCGGCGCCTCCACGACATGGCGGTGGGCGGCGACAGCCGAGATCTTGATCACCGCCTTGCCGAGATTGCCGTCAAGCATGCGAAGCCCCCCATTGGCGGCATGCGGTGCACTTGCCGGACGGAGAATGTCCGGATCGAGAGACTGTGTCGGCGCATCGCGCCAGCTCAGCCCGTCGGGTGTCAGTACAGGCTCGCATGCGTGGTCAATGAGGCCGCTCCCAGTGACGGTCATGGCGCTGCCGTCCAGAAGTCCGGCCCCCAGAAGTTCACGAATGACAAAGCCCATGCCGCCGGCAGCATGGAAGTGATTCACGTCGGCCTTGCCGTTCGGGTAGACGCGCGCAAGAAGCGGTGTCACCTCGGAAAGCTCGGCAAAATCCTCCCATGTCAGGGTGATGCCTGCGGCGGCGGCCATCGCGGGAAGATGAAGCGTGTGGTTGGTGGAGCCGCCGGTCGCATGAAGTCCGACGATGGCATTGACGAAACTGCGCTCGTCAAGGCACCGGCCGATCGGACGCGGGTCGCTGCCGCCACGTGCGATGGCGATGGCGCGCTCGGTCGCCGCCACTGTCAGCGCGTGCCGCAGGTCGTCATGCGGATTGACGAAAGCCGACCCCGGGAGGTGCAGCCCCATCACCTCCATCAGCATCTGGTTCGAATTGGCGGTGCCGTAGAAAGTACAGGTGCCGGGGCCGTGATAGGCGGCCACCTCGGATTTCAGGAGATCCTCGCGGCTTGCCTCGCCACGTGCAAACGCCTTGCGGACAGACGCTTTTTCGTCATTCGGCAGGCCGCTTGTCATCGGGCCTGCCGGCACGAATATTACCGGCAGATGGCCAAATGACAGGGCGCCGATCACGAGTCCCGGCACGATCTTGTCGCAGACACCGAGGCACAGCGCCGCGTCATAAACGCCGTGCGACAGGCCCACAGCGGTGGCCATCGCGATGACGTCGCGGCTCATCAGGGACAGTTCCATTCCGGGGCGTCCCTGGGTGACGCCGTCACACATCGCCGGCACGCCGCCGGCCACCTGCGCGGTCCCGCCGGCGCCACGCGCGGCCGCACGGATGATCTGCGGATAGCCTTCGAAAGGCTGGTGCGCCGACAGCATGTCGTTATAGGCGGTGATGATGCCGATGTTCGGGACTCGCCCGGCGCCACCGGCAAGTATCTGATCCTGGTCGGCACCCGCGGCGGCGGCGGCATGTGCCATATTGGAACAGCCGACCTGGCGCCGGTCACTGTCGGGCGAGGATTCCATTGCCGCTATATCGTCAAGATAGGCCTGTCGCTGATCGTGGCTGCGACGGCGTATCCGTTCTGTAACGCTTGCAACGCGGTCGATTGGTTCGGTCATGGCGCTGCTTCCCAGCTTGTTGATCGGGCGGTGCCGGAGTCCTTTATCGCATGGCTCCGGCCCACAATCATAGGGCGTTAGTCTTCATAGGGATCAATCCAGACCTGCCCGTCATCGGCAAGAAGCCTGTCGGCCGGACCCATTGTGCCTGAGCGGTACAGCTCGGGCGCGCGGCCCTTTATGATATCGATGACAGGGTCGATCAGGTCCCACGCTGCAAACACCTCGTCACGCCGCATGAACAGGGTCTGGTTGCCGCGTGCGGTATCCATAAGGAGGCGTTCATAGGCATCCGGGAGCCTGGCTTCGAAGGTTTCCCCAAAACTCAGGTTCAGTTCCGATGGGAACAGCCGCATGCCGCCGGGGCCGGGTTCCTTCGAGATCAGCTGCAGGCGAAGCCCTTCGCGTGGCTGCAGGCGGATGATCAGCCTGTTCGGCGGGCTTTCGATGGTGCCGCCGCCATTGCGCTGGAAGATGTCGTGCGGACGCTGCTTGAAGGTGATGACGATTTCCGACGCACGCCGCGCGAGCTGCTTTCCGGTGCGGATATAGAATGGCACGCCGGCCCATCGCCAGTTGTCGATGGCAAGCTTCATCGCGACATAGGTCTCGGTGTTCGAGGGGCGGCCGAGCTCGTTCGCATATTCCTGATACTGCCCGCAGACAATATCGTCCGCCGCAACCGGACGGATGGCGCGCAGGACGCGAAGCTTCTCGTCCCTGACCTGATCGGCGTTGAAGAAGGAGGGGGGTTCCATCGCCACCAGACAGACAAGCTGCAGCAGGTGGTTCTGCACCATGTCGCGGACCGCCCCATAGGCATCGTAATAATCGGCCCGGTTGCCGACGCCGACCGTTTCGGCCACAGTGATCTGAACATGGTCGATGTGGTTGTTGTTCCACTGCGTCTCGAAGATCACGTTCGCAAAGCGCAACGCCATCAGGTTCTGGACCGTTTCCTTGCCAAGGTAATGGTCGATCCGGTAGATCTGCGTCTCGTCGAAAATCTCCGCAAGCTCGGCATTGATCCCGCGGCTCGATGCGCCGTCATGCCCAAGCGGCTTCTCAACGACAAGACGCGCCTGAGGGGTGACGAGCCCGGCCGTCTTCAGAAGCCTGGTCGCGTCGCCGAACAGGCTTGGTGCGATGGCAAGATAGAAGATCGCCGGACGTGCTGCAGATGCCTTGGAGGCGATGAAGGCCCCAAGTTCCGAGGCGCCGTCACCTGATTTCACGTCCAGCGGAATGACCGAGATCAGCGACAGAAATCCGGTCCAGTCGGCCTCGCTGGCTATTCCTTCTTCACAGAACGGGCGAAGCTGCCC
>JAYYLR010000108.1:0-40764 GCA_036143955.1 Pseudomonadota bacterium
GCCGGATTGGTGTAGGGATGCATGTGAAAGGCGATATCGCGGCTTTCAGGAGAATTGCCGGGGAATTTGCCGGCAGAGGGAGCGTCATCTGGGCTCATGCCAATGTCCTCGTAGCAAGGTCGCGGCGGTGGCGGCACAGTCAGACGTGCTGACCACCATTGACGTGAAGTTCGGCGCCGTTGATGTAGGCGGCACTGTCATTACACAGGAAAAAGATCGTTTCGGCGACCTCTTCCGATGTGCCAAAGCGTCCCAGAGGAATGCCAGGCAGCATCGCTTCTTCGCTTCCTGGCGACAGGATTTCCGTCATGATTTCACCCGGCGCGATGGCGTTCACCCGCACGCCGCGTTTTCCGAAATCGGACGCCATCTCGCGTGTCAGCGCGCTGAGTGCGGCTTTCGAGGACGCGTAGGCGGACCCGGCGAACTCATGAACACGGCTTCCGGCGATGGAGGTGACATTGACGACCGTGCCGCTGCCGCGCTCAAGCGGGTCGATCAGCGCCCGTGCCAGCATCACCGGTGCGAAGACATTGACCTGGAAGACCGTGTGCCAGACATCTAGCGGGGTCGAAACGGAGTCGAGGCGAATGCCGTCGTCGCTCTTCGGCGATATGCCGGCATTATTGACCAGCGCATGAAGCGGTGCCCCGTCCAATCGATCCATGAGCTCGGCTGCGCCGCGTTCGATTTCAGCTGGAGACTCCAGGTCGATGGCGATGTGGTTGCTGTCGCCTGCATGCCAAGGGCACTGGCCCGGAACGGCGCCGCGCGAACATGTGATGACGCGCCATCCGGCGTCGGAAAACCGCTTTACCGTAGCATGGCCGATACCGCGGCTGGCACCGGTCAGCATCATTGTTTTCTGCGACGAACTCATGGCCTGAACCTAGTCGATTTGTCGCAGGCTGCCAAGCGTCACTGCTGCTTACAGATGTGCGAGGTACTGCCTGGCAAGTTCATGGCGTGGCGCGGCGAAAAAGCTTTTGGCAGGGACGGCTTCAAGAATCCGGCCGCTGTCGATAAACAGGACATCTTCGCCGATCCGCTCTGACTGTGCCCGGTTATGACTTGTCATGACGATCGTGGTTCCGGCGCTGTGGGCTTCCCGGATCATCGCCTCGACGAAATTTGTCGCCGCAAAATCAAGATGTGCGGTCGGTTCGTCGAGAAACAGAACTTCGGGCGTCGTGGCAAGCGCGCCAATGAGCGCAAGCCGCTGCTGCTCGCCACCCGACAGCATGCGGGCGGGAGCGTCAGCCCGCTTTTCCATCCCGGCGCGCTCCAGCCAGTCCATCAGTTGTCGCTCGTCAAGCCCCGGGCACAGGAAGCGGAGGTGGGCAGCCGTCGTACGGCGCGTGATGATCGGTTTCTGGAATACCATTTTCTGACGTTCCAGCGGCGGGCCTTCGATGGTGCCGCTATCACCTTCAATGATACCGTGGAGGCTGTTCAGAAGCAGCGTCTTGCCGGCGCCATTATGTCCCAGCAACAGCGTGATGCGTCCCCGCCTGATGTCGGCTGATACGGCATTAAGCAGTGTCACGCCGTCCCGCGTGAGAGTCAGGTCCCGCGCTTTCAGGATGATGTCAGGGGCACCCGCGTCAGACGTCATGGCCAAGATTCCTGAAATTGTGCCTGACAAGCTGGCTTGCGATGTTGACGGCCAGTGCCACCAGCAGCAGAACCACGCCGAGCGCCATCGCGAAGGCAAGCTCTCCCATCGAGGTGGCAAGGGCTATCGAAGTTGTCATGACGCGGGTCGAATGCCTGATGTTGCCGCCAACAATCATCACCGCGCCAACTTCGGAAATGGCGCGTCCGAAACAGGCAAGCGCTATCGTCATCATGGCTACCCGTGCCTCGAAAACCAGGGCAGTTATGCGCGCCAGCCTGCCAAGACCAAGTGACTGGAACAGCGGTGCATATTCGCTGTTGAGCGACTCGAAGGCCTGCCGTGACAGCGCAATCGAAATCGGCAGGACGAGGACTGTCTGCGCCAGCATCATCGCGGCGGGCGTGTACAGAATACCCATGAAGCCAAGTGGTCCGGAGCGCGAGATCAGCAGATAGATCAGCAGGCCGATAACGACCGGCGGCATGCCAAGGAACGTGTTGCTGATGACGATCAGCGCCGTCCGGCCGGGAAAGCGATAGCTGGCAAGCAATGCGCCGAGCGGCAGCCCGATGACCAGAGACGTCAGCACGGCTGTCAGACTCACGGTAAGCGACAGCCCGATGATTGACATAAGTTCAGGGTCGCCCGATGCGAGGAGGCCGATCGCAATCGTGAAGGGGGTCAGTGTGTCCATGCTGGCCTGGCCGTCCGGTCGGGAAGGTTATCGGGGGCCGTCAGCCTGTCCGGCAACCGAGGGCTCGTCCTCGGCAAGGGCTGCGCGGCGGGCGCGGTCGACCATCCGGTTGACCTCGCGGGCAAGGCGCGGCGTTTCGGCCGGATGCAGGAAGCCGCCGATCTCGGCGGTGCGGCCGTGTGAGCGGACGATGACCTTCTGGCGGCTTCGGTCACGCATTTCCGGCTCGGTCTTCGGGGTCAGTTCGACCTGCACCCATGCCGTCGGAAGTGATGTCGTTTCGCTCTGGCCGGCCGGTGACACATTTTCGATGGTCAGCTTCTGGCTTGTTGCCGTCAGGTGCTGGCGGCGCTGCGCTGCCCGATAATTCAGCTTGAAGGCCACCCAGACAACAAGGATCTCAAGTCCCAAAAACCCGATGACGGGCCACGCACCCATCAGGAAGAAACCGAGGCCGATGGTGAAGGCCAGAATGCCAAGTGCCGCCATGACAACTGCGAAGCCGCGTGGTGACAGGGACCTGTATGGCCAGATTGTCATCGTTTCATGATGGCGGGGCAAAATGCTGATCCTGTGTTGCGTCCAAGCATTGAAAAAGCCACAGCGGGGCGCGTCTGGTCAATCGCAAAAGCCAGGAAGGACCATCTGTCGCGATCATCGCGCTGTCCGCCATTCCCAAGCAGGCAGCTTGCCCATTCCCGGCGACAGCCTTAGCATTGGGTGGAAAGGGTGGTTTTGTCATGGCGATCACTTCGCTGGGATATATGGGAATCCGGTCGGCCGCACTGAATGACTGGTCCGACTATGCCCGTCGTCTTCTGGGCATGCAGCAGGTTGACCGTGGTGGCGGAACGCTGTGTTTCCGTATGGATGACTGGCACCAGCGACTCGTTGTTCTGGACGAGCCAGGCGACGAATTCGCCTTCATGGGCTGGCAGGTGTCTGACCCGGCGGATCTGGATCGTCTGGCGGCATCTATCGAGGATTTCGGCATTCCGGTCGCCGAGGCGCCGAAGACGCTTTGTGACCAGCGGTTTGTCGAAAGGATGATTTCCTGCACGGACCCTGACGGCAACCGGGTGGAGCTGTTCGCGCTTCCGCAGATGGCGGCCGACCCTTTCACGCCGTCTCGCCCGATTGAGGGATTCCTGACCGGCCCCTATGGCATGGGCCACGCCGTCCTCCATGTTCGGGATGTCGCGCCGCTGCTGCCGTTCTACCGGGACGTGCTCGGCTTTCACGTCAGCGACTACGGGCTGTCGCCTTATCCGATGTATTTTTTCCATGTGAATGGCAGGCATCACAGCTTTGCCATGATCGGCACCGGTCGGCGCGGGCTTCATCACTTCATGGTCGAATACCGGAATCTTGACGATGTCGGGCAGGGCTATGACCTGGCACTGATGGACGAGGACAGGATCGCCTACACGCTCGGCAGGCATACCAACGACTACATGACGTCCTTTTACGCCAGAACACCGTCCGAGTTCTTTATCGAGAGCGGATGGGGAGGCCGCATCATCGACGTCGATAGCTGGCAACCTCACGAAACGCATGTCGGCCCAAGCTTCTGGGGGCACGACCGCGTACATCTTCCCGAGGACCGACGTCATGTGATGCGCGATATGCGTTTGCAGGCGGCGGCCGAAGGCAGGCGAACGCCGATGCTTGTCGACTGTCCCTGGCTTTATGATCAGCTGAAAAACTGAAAATGCGATGACGAAAGAAAACCCGTCCGGCCGACCGGATCATGATGTCGTGATCGTAGGGCTGGGCCCTACCGGCGCCACACTTGCCAATATCCTCGGTGAATACGGCCTTGATGTCGTCGTTCTGGAACGTGAGGCCAGCGTCTATCCGCTTCCGCGGGCCGTGCATTTTGACGACGAAGCGATGCGGGTTTTCCAGTCGATCGGCCTTGCCGACGCCATTGGCCGCGATGCGCGTGTAAACGTCGGGACAAAATTCGTCGACAGCAATATGGACCTGATGCTTGACTGGTCCAGGCCACAGGAGATCGGGCCTCTCGGCTGGCATCCGAGTTACCGGTTTCACCAGCCCGACCTCGAGGCGGAGCTCAACCGCGGCATCGCGGCGAGATCCAATGTGACCGTAACGCGGTCGGCCGAAGTGTCCGAAGTCGTTGATGAAGGCAGTCAGGTCCGGGTCGGCTTTACGCAGAATGGAGAGAAGCACAGCCTGACGGCGCATTATGTTGTCGGGGCGGATGGTGCGCGCTCGGCGGTTCGTGCCGCCATGGACAGCGACTGGGAGGATCTTGGATTTCAGGAGCGGTGGCTGGTTATTGACGTTCAGCTCACGAAGCCGCGACCTGATCTTGGTGATTTCACCATCCAGACCTGTGACCGTGCGCGCCCGACAACCTATGTTCGCTGTCCTCGTGAATGGCGCCGCTGGGAAATCAGCCTCAAACCCGAAGAGACGGCCGAGATGGTCACGAAGGATGACTTCATATGGCCAAAACTTCGGCCTGCAATCACGCCGGAAGATGGTGTGATCCAGCGCCGGGCCGTTTACAGCTTCGAATCCAAACTTGCGACGCGATGGCGCGCCGGGCGCCTGTTGATCGCCGGAGATGCGGCACATTTGATGCCGCCCTTTCTCGGTCAGGGCATGTGCACAGGCATTCGGGATGCGGCCAATCTTGCTTGGAAGCTGGTGGCGGTGCTGAGATGGGGCGCGTCTGTGACATTGCTTGATTCGTATGAGATGGAGCGGCGCGATCATGCGCGGATCTATATCGAAACCGCTGTCAGCGTTGGTGAAATGATGAACAGCGCCGAAACCGCAGAGGCCCTGACGCATGCAATCCGCCCTGACGGGTCGGCCCAGATGCAGTCAATCAACCGCGGTCTTCAGCGTGCCATAGGCCCCGAAAATGACGGCTTTTCAGGCATGCGGATGCCGCAACCGAATCTTGCTGATGGCGTTCGGCTCGGCGATGCCATGAAGGGGAGGTTCGCCATCGTGGGCACGAGGGAGGCATTGGCCGGAATCGACATGCCGTCCGGTGATGTGGCCATCGTCATCGTTTCTCAGGATCATCCTGAAGTTGCCACGCTTCTTGGGGACCTGGGGGTCGCAGCCTTTGTTGTCCGCCCCGATTTCTATTGCTTCGGAGCGGTTCACGACAATGACGGCGCAGATGCCGCCGTGCTTGTCGCAAAGCTGGCAGACCAGCTTGGTTAAAGGCTTCCCAGCACGCTATGAGCAAACCTGGGCCGTTGCCATGCGATAGCGAACAGCGTCGGTCTCGCCTGTCACCAACTTGATGGACTTGCCGCCATCGGCATCGTTCGGCTTTGTCTGCAGGAACCAGAAATCCATACCTGCACGGCTCAAAACCTCCATCAGCGGATTGCCCGTATTGACCCCATAAGCACTGACATCGTTCGTGTCGAGGTCGACGACGAAGCCATCCGTGTAGCCTCCGCCCCAGCGGTTGGTCCCTTTCATTCCTTCCAGAGAACTGGGAAGCGAATATTCGTTGGATTCGTCAAGCTTCACGAACTTGCTTGGGTCCGTCGGCATGTTGCTGATCTTGAATTCAACGTAGCAGTATTTGGTCGAGTTGCTCGGGCTGTTGCAGACCTGGACAGTGTCACGGTCCTGAACAGTGTTGCACATGGCCTGTGCTGTCATGCCGATGGAACTGCACTCTTCCGAACTGTCGCTGGCGCTTGTCGAGAACTGATAGCGGCTGCTGAAACATGAATTGTTCCAGCCGTCGGTTTCACCGGACCATTGCTTGTAGGGTTTGTCAAAACCCATGACGAAATTGTAGTTGTCGTCAAAGGTTCGGAACAGGAACGGTGATATGTGCTTTCGCTTGGTGAAAGCGCCGAAGTCAGGAGATCCCCTGACCTTGTCCTGTGACGAGCCGCTGCATACCTTGGAGCCGCCGCCGCTTCCGAAGATATATTCGACATTCTCCGAACTGGATGCGGCTTCCCAGGAGTATGTGACGTATGAACGCTGGTTGATGAAGTCCTGACCGTTCATCGTCCCGACATCCAGCAGCATGGCCGTATGGCCCGAGCTATCTGACAATTCACATGTCTCGTAAATCTGCAGCGTCAGCTTGTCACCGTGGTCAGATAGCCGGTCATGCCAAGATGGCTCTGGCCGGAAGACTTGGCCTGATTATAGGCATTGATCCAGGTAATGCAGTTCGACGATCCGCATCCGACGAAATTGTAGAAGTGAAAATAACCATCGACGAGCCGTGTCGGATAGCGTCCCAGTGCAAATATGATTTGGCGGTCCACTGGCGTGTAGGTTGCGGAATCATCATTGTCCGCGGTCAGGGCGTTCGAATATCTGATCCGTTTGAAGACATCCTCCCAGAGGGAGACGGACTTCTGGCTGCTGCTCGTGACCCGCATGAATCCCTGGGAGACGTTTTAGGTGGCACTAACGGTGATCCCGCTTGGGAACCTGTTGGTGTTGCTGCTGGACACGTTGGTGTAGGTGTGGATCGTGTCGCCGGTGTTGGTGTTGGTGCTCGAGGTGAAGGTGGCGTTGTCGATGTAGAGCCGGTCTTCGGCGGCGATGAATCCTCGCGAAATGGTGACAGTCACGGCATCTGTCTTGTCCGATGATCCGGTGCCGGGGACGCCGTCGACGTCAAAGCCACTTACAGGCTTGTCGACATTGTTGGTGATCACACAGTTCTCGGTGGTTTTGTCTTCGAGCCGCGTGTAGGGGTAGAACACGGCGGATGAGAGTTCGGCCCGCGAGCGAAAATTGTCACCAGATACAAGCCGATGCGCCAGCTGGAATTCCGGAAAATAGATGACGTCGCCAACGCCGGTCGCACTGTTGTCGGCTTTCAGCAGGCAGCTCGTATCGTTGACGCGTATGGTGACCGGGCCGGTTCCTGTCAGGTCACCGGGGGTCGGGAAGGAAGCCGCGCAAACCTTGCCGATCCCCTTTATCGACATGAAGAATTTCTGATCGCGGGGCGAGATGAGATTGTTGATGGCCTGCAATTGCGTCTTGGTGGGACACGCCGAGGTTACGGCGAAGGTGATGTCGGCACTCGTCGGGCTGCCGACGGCGGTAACAGGGCAATCGTTCGACGCCCCTGGCACATTTACGAATGTGAGGCCGAAATTCGCCTGTTCGGCCAGTGGCGGCAGCGGGTCCAGGTTCTGGCTTATACGGTCGTAGGCGTTGCTGAAGTCGGCGTGGTTCGCCTCGCGCTGCTCTCCCTCGGACACATAGCTGGTGGTCAGGTTGTCGATGGCGTTGATCGCACCGATCGCACCAGCGAGCGTGACCGAGAACAGCGTGATCGACATCAGCAGTTCCGTCAGCGAAATACCGGCGGCTGCCAGGCGACCGCGTTGTTGTCTGACAGGCCTGGATGTAGTCGGTTGAAGGTTTCGACGAGATGACGTCATCACTTTGAAAATTGAGCCCGGGTTGATGGTCGTTGTGGCGACGTATTATCGCCCGGGAAATCTATAGTAGTTTATAAAAAGTTAATGAAAAAATGGACGGCTGCATTGTGCGACTCACTTTATATCCTGCCCCACCCCTCAGGTGGTTTGGGGACGCCCCTGTGGTCGCATGTGAGTCGGGCGACATGAACGGCGGCTGAAGTCGGGAGGTCGGCGTAAAGATGCGGGAACAGATCACCGCCTCTTGACGGTTCCCAGGTAATGTCCAGCTGTGCCGTGTCGATGGTCACGAGAACGAGATCATCCTGATTCAGAAAATGCCGGCGTGCCGTTTCCTCCGCTTGCGTTGCGGTCGAAAAATGGATGTATCCGTCTTCAAGATCGATGGCAGCGCCTTTGAAAACACCGTTTGCCTCGGCATCCTTCCAGAGTTCTGACGGACAGATCTTGTAGATACGGGTCATGTTGGCAACTCCTGGTCTATGGCGGCGCTAATTGCCTCGGCACGGGCGAAGCGAAGCTGCTCGCTCAGGGGGGCAGGCTCGCCCAAACCCCAGATTGGTGCCGGCCAGGCATCATCGTCATGGCGTCTGGCGACAATGTGGATGTGAAGCTGCGGCACAATATTGCCAATCGCCGCGATGTTGATCTTGTCAGCCTCAAAAATCCTTTTCATCACCTTGCCAAGCTGTGTTGCGAGCTCAAGGATTTCGCACCGCAGTTCTTTGTCGAGATCATGAAGTTCGCTTGCCTGCGCCTGTTCGGGGACGAGAAGCAGCCACGGGAAACGCGAATCATCCGCAAGGCGGACCTGAATGTTGCCGCGTCGCAGGATCAGGTGCGAACTCCTTTCAAGGCGTTCGTCCAGAGTGAAACCGGCATCATCCACCGGCGATGTCCGCAACGGCCTTGCCGCAGTCTTCGGTGGAAGCCTTGCCGCCGAGATCGCGTGTCCGGAGCGCCGGCTTGGAAAGCGCCGTGTCGATGGCATCGGTAATGCAACCGGCCGCGTCTGCAAAGCCAAGATGTTCGAGCATCATCGCCGCCGTCCAGATCTGTCCGATCGGATTGGCGATGCCCTGTCCGGCGATATCCGGTGCCGAGCCGTGGACAGGTTCGAACAGAGACGGGAAATCACCTGTCGGGTTGATGTTGCCGGATGGTGCCACCCCGATGGTTCCGGTACAGGCCGGCCCAAGGTCGGACAGGATGTCGCCGAACAGATTGGAGGCGACGACAACATCGAACCAGTCCGGGTGCTGGACGAAATGGGCGGTCAGGATATCGATGTGGAATTTGTCGACATCAAGGTCGGGATAGCCCTGCGCCATGGCTTCAACCCGTTCGTCCCAATAGGGCATGGTGATCGAAATGCCATTGGATTTGGTGGCCGAGGTCAGATGTTTCTTCGGGCGGCTCTGCGCCAGGTCGAACGCGAATTTCAGCACCCTGTCGACGCCAATCCTGCTCATCACCGTTTCCTGTATGACCACTTCGCGCTCGGTGCCTGCAAACATGCGCCCACCGATAGATGAATATTCGCCTTCGGTGTTTTCGCGCACGATGTAGAAGTCGATGTCGCCGGGGACGCGGCCTGCAAGCGGCGAGGGGACCCCTGGAAGCAGCCTGACCGGCCGGAGATTGACATACTGGTCGAATTCGCGGCGGAATTTCAGCAGCGACCCCCACAGCGAAATATGATCGGGAATTTTGTCAGGAAGCCCGACGGCACCAAAGAAAATCGCGTCATGCCCGCCAATCTGTTCCTTCCAGTCCTCGGGCAGCATGTCGCCATGTTTGGCGTAATAGTCATAGCTGGAAAAATCGAAATGGTCATAGTGCAGGTTGATGCCGAACTTGCCGGCAACAGCCTCAAGGACGCGAAGCCCCTCCGGCACGACTTCCTTTCCGATGCCATCACCGGCTATGACCGCGATATTAAACCTGTTCTTCGCCATGCGTCGCCTTTCAGTGTCTGATTCTGAAAATGTCAGAAGGGCATCGGATGTGCCCGGTGGATCTCGTCGATCTGCGCCATGATATCGTCATCGAGGCTTACCTCAAGGCAACGAAGCGTGTTTTCCAACTGCCCGAGCGACGTGGCGCCGAAAATCACCGAAGCCATGAATGGACGTTTCATCGTCCAGGCAAGAGCCATCTGCGCCAGATCGAGATTATTGTCTTCGGCAAGCTGCTGATAGGCGTTTATCGCTGGCCAGAGACGAGGTGTGATGCGACCGCCCAGATCTTCGGTAATGCTTTTCCGGGAGCCGGAAGGTGGCGCCGCGTCTGGCGAGTATTTGCCTGTCAGCAGTCCGCAGGCGAGAGGTGAAAATGAGAGTAGACCGACATCTTCGTTATGCGCGAGCTCGGCCAGATCGGTGTCGAACAGGCGGCAGAGAAGGCTGTATTCGTTCTGGATCGATGCCACCCTTGGCAGGTTCCGGTCCTCGGACAGCCGAAGCCACTGCGAGGTTCCCCAGGCGCTTTCATTCGAGAGTCCGAAATGGCGGATCTTGCCGTCGCGTCGATAGCCTTCCAGGCAGTCGAGAATGCTTGCCATATCCTCGAGAATGGCGGTGCGGTCCTGCGTCGTTGGATCATACCGCCAGTTTTTCCTGAACATGTAGGATCCGCGGTTCGGCCAGTGAAGCTGGTACAGATCCACATAGTCCGTCTTCATCGAACGAAGTGAGTTTTCAAGCGCGATGCTGATGGTTGCCGGCGAGATCGGCGCGCCACCCCGCACATTCTTGTAGCCTTCGCCAGAGACTTTGGTGGCTATGATCACATCGTCCCGCCGTCCTGATTTTTCGACCCAGCCACCGATGATCCGTTCAGTATCTCCCTGCGTCTCCTTTGACAGCGGGTTGGTAGGGTACATTTCAGCCGTATCGATGAAATTGATCCCATGGTCGAGTGCCATGTCGATCTGTACATGACCTTCGGTCGCAGTGTTCTGCGTTCCCCAGGTCATGGATCCGAGGCACAGTGCGCTCACCTTAAGGTCGGTGCGGCCAAGCAGATTATACTTCAAAACGATCCCCTCAATTTGGACACCAAGGATTTATGGGCGCGAGAAAACAAATTGGCTGATCTGGTGATAGCGTTCATTCGGGCTGAGAGCAATCGAAGGGAAATGCCGGTGGCGAGGCGCGTCTGGCCAGGATTGCGGCTCAAGGCAAAGGGCTGAATAGGGTGAATTGGGGTGCCCACCAATCACGTTTCCTTCACCGCTCAGCCCATGACCGGTATAGAATTGCACCCCAGGCTCGGACGTGATCAGTGTCATCGAAACGCCGCTCACAGGTGACGTCAGCCTCGCAACGGGAGCCGGGTGCCGCCTCGCCTCGGCAAGGCAGAAATTATGGTCGAAAGTACCCACGATGGCGCGCTCGTTCCGGAAATCGAAATTGGTTGAGGCAACCTCTTCGATCTCACCTGTCGGCAGGTTGTCATCGTCGGCCGGCAGATATCTGGTCGCGTCCAGCTGCAGCTTCTGATTTCGGACATCGCCTGCCATGTCGAGGCAGAAATAACTGTGGTGGCCTAGATTCACCAGCGTTGGAGAGTCGGTGCTGGCGGAGAGTTCCACTTGAAGCGCCGGCCCCTCGACGAGGCTGTATCGGCAGGCGGCCGTCACCGTTCCGGGAAATCCCATGGTGCCGTCCGGGTCAGTAAGGCCGAGCGAAACTGCGTGGTCCGAGCAATCGAGGATCTGCCAGTGCCGCGTTCCATATCCATACACGCCGCCATGAAGCATGTGGCGGCCTTCCTGATTGGCGTCGAGACTGTGCTGCGTTCCGTTGATTGTCGCCTTCGCACCGCCGATTCGATTGATCACCCGACCGGCGGTGACACCGTGATATTGCGAATGGTCGATATAGTCGCGAAGCGTTTCGAAGCCGACGACAAGCGGGTCTGAATACCCCTCAAGGCGCAGATCCTGGAGCGCCGCCCCCCACGTCAGAATATGCGCCGTAAGTCCGTGACCGGAGAGGCGAACACGTGAAACTGTCTGATTTTCCGGGCAAATGCCAAACTCTTCTATCATTGCGCCCAGGACCTCCACAAAAAGAAACACGTCTGGAAAAGGATGTTGAAACCGGGTGTTAGTCACTATATAGCAGACATGTGAGTTTGAATTGACTGTACCCCGCAGGTGCCCGTGGGTCACAGCCAAGTTGCTGGGAAGGGCCATGCGTATTGCAGTTATCGGGTCGGGTATATCCGGCCTCGGAAGCGCGTATCTACTCAATGAAAATGCGGAAGTTTACCTGTTCGAGTGCGACAATCGCCTGGGCGGGCACAGCCACACGGTAGAGGCCGAATTCAAGGGCACGCGCGTGCCGGTTGACACCGGTTTCATCGTATTCAATCCGCTGAACTATCCGAACCTTGTTTCGTTGTTCGAGCGGTTGTCCGTGCCATGGATCGACACGGACATGAGTTTTGCGGTTTCGTTGCGCAATGGTGGCTGCGAGTATGAAGGCTCGCTCGGCGGGCTTCTGGCGCAGCCTGCAAATCTGATGCGTCTTCGCTACTGGTCGATGTTGCGCGACCTCACGCGTTTCTACCAGTCGGGCTACGCCTGCGCATTCTCGGGACCGACAAACGAGACTCTCGCCGACTTTCTTCAACGGGAAAATTACGGATCCGCCTTTATTGAGGATCATCTTTTGCCGATGGGTGCCGCCATATGGTCATGCTCGGCTCGGACGATGATGGATTATCCGGTCAGGTCGCTCCTCCAGTTTCTTGAAAACCACAAGCTGCTGAATTTCATCGACCGGCCACAATGGCGTACCGTAAAGGGTGGTTCGCGCGAATATGTCAACCGGATCGCCGACTGCCTTGGCGGTTTGAAGGGGGGACGGATCCATCTCAATTCGCGGATCACCGGACTGCGACGCGGGCAGGGTGGCGTCATCCTGTCCATTGCTGGCGAAGGCGAGGTCTGGTTCGACAAGGTTGTGATGGCTGCGCATGCCGACCAGTCGCTCGGCTTGATCAGCGACGCAACCCGCGTCGAACGGGACATTTTGTCCGGTTTCCGCTTCCAGCCCAACCGTGCCGTTCTTCATTCCGACCCAAGCCTGATGCCACAGCGCCGCGCGGCCTGGGGATCATGGAACTATATCGGCGGCGAGGGGCTGGATAATTCGCTTTGCCTCACCTACTGGATGAACAGGCTGCAATCGATCGATGAAGCCTATCCGTTGTTTGAGACTCTCAACCCGCATCGCGAGCCGGACCCGTCGCTTGTTCATGGCAGCTACAATTATTCACATCCCGTGTTTGACGAGCGCGCCGTGGCTGCGCAGGGGCGTCTTGCCGAAATCCAGGGCACCGGCGATCTGTATTTTGCTGGCGCCTGGACAGGGCACGGGTTCCATGAGGACGGCCTCAGATCCGCGGTCCGCGTGGCTTTGAGCCTTGGCGTGCGGGTACCATGGTCAACCGGAGCGACGCCCTACCCTGATCCGGTGACAACGGAAACCCGCGAGATAGCCTGATGACGGCATGCCAGCTGGTGCGATCAAGGATAGACCATACGCGCCACGGACGGCCTTCGCATTTCCTGTCACGTCGCGGCCTGTCCATCTGGATCGACCTTGACCGGCTTGAGGTGGCGAACAGCGAGTCGGGGTTCTTCTCCGTCGACCGTTTCAATCTCCTGTCTTTTCACCAGTCCGACTATGGCCCGAACTTCCGCAGCCGTCGCCCGATGGTTCCACTCGCCGAATATGCGCGCGAGCTTGCGCGCGAAATCTGCCCTGGGGTGGAGATAGCCTCGGTAAGCCTGCTGACCTTTCCGCGCATTCTCGGTGTCGCCTTCAACCCGGTGTCGATTTACCTGCTTCGTGATCGGGACGGGGCTGACGCCATGTATATTTATGAAGTCCGTAACACCTTTGGCGACATGCATTCCTATGTGGGGCGCGCGGCAAACGGCGAGGCGACACTCGAGGCGCAGAAGATATTCCACGTCTCGCCCTTCTTTCCTGTCAGTGGAGAGTACCGCCTTCGCATGCATGCCCGAGAGGACAGCGATCAGGTTCGCGTGTTGATGCGGTATTCCGATGCCGGCGCCGCCCGGCTTACCGCAACATTGCGCGGAACGCGGGAAAAGCTTACAAATTTAGGTGTGATCAGGGCCATGGCGGCAACCGGCCAATGGCCATTGCGGCCCCTGATTTCGATCCATGTCGAGGCGGCGCGCCTCTGGTGGAAGCGCGTTCCGTTTCACAGCCGGCCCGAACCGCCGAATTCCTGGTCTCGGGCGGATGACATCGGCAGCAGGTAGGGCGCGGTAATGACGGGTTTCTTCGAAAACAGAAAAAGTGACGTTTTGCTTGCGATATTCTCGCGGCTTCAGTTTGGGCGTCTTGTCGTGACGCTTCCCGACGGGTCGAGTCGGGCATTCGAGGGCGCCGGACCGGGGCCTCATGCCGAAATGACAATCAGGGATATCGCAGCCGTTTCCCGCATTCTTTCCGACGGTAAGATGGGGTTCTGCGAAGCTGTCATGGACGGCCAGATCGACAGCCCGCGCATGTCCGACCTGATCGAGCTTGCCGTGCTTCATGATTCGATGCTGTCGAAGCAGATGTCTGCGAACGTATGGCGCCGCTTCGGCCTGCGACTGTTCCACGGTCTTCGCAAGAACAGCAAGTCGGGCGCGGCCAAAAACATTTCCTACCATTATGATCTCGGGAATGATTTTTACGCCGCCTGGCTCGACAAGACGATGACCTATTCCTCGGCGGTGTTCCAGTCCGACAGCGATGATCTGGCGGTTGCACAGACCAACAAATACCGCCGACTTGCCGATCTTGCCGACATCAGGCCGGGCGATCACGTTCTTGAAATCGGATGTGGTTGGGGCGGCTTTGCCAAATATGCCATCGAGGAACGGGGCGCCCGCGTCACCGGCATCACGATATCGCGCGAGCAGCATAATTTCGCGCTGAACCGCCTTGCCGAGGCGGGACTCTCGGATCGCGCTGACGTAAGGCTTATCGACTATCGCGATCTGACCGGCAAGTTCGACAAGATCGTATCCATCGAAATGTTCGAGGCTGTCGGCCAGGCTTACTGGGAAACCTATTTCAGGGCCGTTTCCGCGCTGTTGAAGGATGGCGGGCGGGCGGTTCTCCAGGCCATCACGATCGAAGACAACGCCTTCGATGAATATGTCCGTGAGCCCGACTTCATCCAGCGTTACATTTTTCCGGGCGGTATGCTGCCGTCGATGCCGCGCCTTGAGCAGCCTGTTGCGGAGGCTGGGCTTAAGTTGGTCGAGGAAAACGGCTTTGGAGAGCATTACGCGCGTACGCTCTCCGAATGGCGGGACAGGTTCCAGACCGCCTGGCCGGAACTTGCCAAGGGCAAATTCGACAGCCGGTTCAAACGAATGTGGGAGCTTTACCTGTCCTATTGTGAGGGCGGATTCCGTGCCGGCATGATCGACGTGAAGCATCTTCTTTACATGCACCGCTAGGGGCGCGCTGCCATGGCAGACAGTCTCACCATCCCGATCTTCGAACCCGAAAACTATTTCGCCCAGCGTCTCGACGCCTATGGGGTGTTCGTCGACAGGTTCGGGTCGATCCAGCGCCAGTTCGAGGTTGTCGTCGAGGGGCGGAAAACCGATACCGGCTTTTCGCTGGATGAATATTTTCTCTATGACGATGGCGAGCGCGAGGAACGGCGCTGGGATGTAACCGCGCTCGGAAACGGGCGTTATGAGGGCCGCTGCCGCGACGTGATCGGTGTCGCGCGCGGCGTCTGCACAGCCAACATGCTGAGCTGGAAATACCGCTTTCGGCTGGAGATGTTCGGTCGCAAGGTGGCCGTGACCTTCGACGATGTCATGGTGCTTCAGGCCGGCGGCGTGCTGGTCAATCGCGCCACCGTGTCCAAGGCCGGGCTGAAACTCGGCGAGGTTCTTCTTACCTTCCGCCCGTCCTGACCCTGAAAAGGCGCATGGCCGGCCGCAACATCAGCCCGATCAGCGGCAGCCTGACGAGGAGCTGGCTGGCACTGTCCCAATGGTCGATATGCGCCGTGACGAGCCCGTCGTCACCGATATGGATTTCGCTCATCCCCTCAAGGTCCAGCGACGTTCGTGGCCATCCGCGGATCCGGCCGCTCATCCGCCATCGCAGATAGGCGCGCGGCCCTTCCGTTGAGCTTGATTGCGCGATATCCGTGATGTGAAAGCGCGGCGCTTCGCAGGTTTCAAACATGTGGGTAAATATGGCACGAAAGGCGTCATGTCCGACCACATTGTTGAAGGGATCCTTGAACCGGACCTCTGGCGACAGGGTGGCGATGAGATCGTCCATCGTCTCAGGCGTCAGAGCGGCGAAGGCGTCAGCATAGCGGGACATGATGTCGGTGTGCGCCATGGTCATCTCTGACGAAACCCGGTGCGGGCGCCGACAAGTTTGAAGTAGGTGCGGTCGGGCAGCCATCGGAGCATGCCCATCTTGCGGGTGAAATGCTTCGGAAAATGGATCATGAACTGGTCGGTTTTCAACCCGGAAAGAATTTCGCGTGCGGCCCTTTCGGAGCTTATCAGCCCCGGCATCTCGTAGTCGTTCACCGCTGTGGATTCGGTCTCGACAAAGCCCGGACATATGATTTTGACGTCTATGCCGCGCGGGGCGAGGTCGAAGGTCATGGATTCTGCAAGGGAAATCAGCGCCGCCTTTGTCGGGCCATAGGCCGCCGCGCGCGGAAGGCCGCGCCATCCCGCAACGGAGGAAACGATGGCGATCTGTCCGCGCCCGCGCGACAGCATGCCGTCAATCAGCCGTGGCAGGGCATTGACCACACCCATGTAATTCACGTCCATGTGGCGGGCATAGTCGGCCGGGTCGATCTTGGTGGCGTCCTGAGGGACATAGATGCCGGCATTCAGGATCGCGCAGTCGACAGGCCCGAGCGTGTCGATGGCACTTGTGACGGCGCTTGCCACAGCCTCGGGCTCGATAACGTCACAGGAGATGCCCAGAAAAGCCTGCCGCCCGCTGCCGATCTCGTCCAGCCTGTCGGCCCGCCGTGCCACGGCGCTCACCGTGTGGCCATCCGAAAGACAGCGTCTGGTCAGCGCCGCACCGATGCCCGAACTGGCGCCTGTTATGAAGTAATGTGCCATGTTCCTTTCCAAAGCCCGTCCGGGCCGTCTTCGGTGATCCTGCTGAGGTGGGTATTGGCATCGCGAGTTTGAAGGGCACGGTTGATGATTGGAGGTGGGTCAGTGCCCGGTGTAGAGGGAGCCGACATGGCGGCGCCAGACAATTGAATGACGCAATCTGTTGACAGGATGCCGCAGAATCAGACCAATATCTTCATGCTTTGAAGGTGGCTGTGGAGCAAAGCTCCATGCCTTAATGAGGGAATATGGTACGGGTGAAAAATGACTGCCCAAAGCCATAGCCGTCCCCGCGACTGTATGTAGGTCGCCTGCCCGAATGCCACTGGACACCAACGTCCGGGAAGGCGGGCAGGCAATGACCTCGAGCCAGGAGACCTGCCTTCACAGTGGAAATGCAACGGCCGGGGAATGCCGTTAAGCGAATTGTGACTGCGACGTCCGCGACACGCTTCCCCGCATCAAAACTGAACCGTGAAGTTCATCGGGGGACGTCAAATGAACAGAATTTTCGCAATTGCAGCAGCCATCACACTCGCCAGCGCCGGTACGGCCTTTGCCCACCACCCGCTTGGCGGAATGACGCCACAGAATTTCATACAGGGATTTCTGTCCGGGATCGGCCATCCCGTCATCGGCTTCGACCACCTTGCCTTTGTCGTGGCGGTCGGCCTGATCGCCGCGTTCCACGCCAACCGTCTTGTCATGCCGGCGCTGTTTGTTGTCGGTACCGTTGCCGGGACCGCGCTTACGCTTGCCGCTGTGACCCTGCCCCTTGCCGAGCTTGTCATTACCGGTTCGGTGATTGCCGGCGGTATCGTTGCCATGCGTGGCAAGGTCACTGACATCAGGGCTGCAGGCGGACTTGCCGCTGGTGCCGGGCTGTTCCATGGCTGGGCTTACGGCGCGGCTGTCATCGGCGCTGAGCCAACCCCGATTGCCGCCTACCTGCTTGGTTTCGGCATGATCCAGATGGCGATTGCGCTTGGCGTTGCTCTTTTTGCACAGCGGATCTGGAAGGCGCTTGACGCTTCGGCGCTGCAGCCGCGCCTTGCCGGTGCGGTCGTTGCCGGTGTGGGCCTGACCTACATCGTGGAAATCGTTGAAGGCGTTGTCTTCTCGGCGATGTGACGGCGTTGCCGCCCGGTCGGGCGGCGCCCTTTTTCAGGGGCAGGGTCGGACGGCTCTGCCCCTTCGTGTTCCATCGCAGCACTCTTAGGCGATCAGCTTTGAAAGGTCAGATCCATGGCACAGCCGCGTATTCCCGCCACCGTGATAACCGGGTTCCTCGGGTCCGGTAAAACCACGCTGATCCGCAACATCATCACCCAGGCCAACGGCAAGCGGCTCGCCCTGATTGTCAACGAGTTCGGCGACATCGGCATGGATGGTGCGATGCTTGAGGATTGCGGCGCCGAAAGCTGCGGCGCTAACGACATCATCGAGCTTGCCAACGGATGTATCTGCTGCACGGTCGCCGATGACTTCCTGCCAAGCATGCAGCAGCTGCTGGCGCAGGACCCGCGTCCTGACCACATCATCATCGAAACGTCAGGGCTCGCGCTGCCGCAGCCGCTTGTTCAGGCGTTCAACTGGCCGGATATCAGGAACCAGGTGATGCTTGACGGGGTTGTGACGCTGGTCGACGGGCCGGCGCTGGCCGATGGCGGCGTGGCACATGATCTCGAGGCGCTTGAAGCGCAGCGGGCGGCTGACGAGGAGCTCGACCATAAAAGTCCGATTGACGGGCTGTTTGCGGACCAGGTTGGCGCTGCCAATCTGATCGTTCTGTCAAAGGCCGACCTTCTGGATGATGACGCGGAGGCGCGCGCGCGCGCGACTGTCGAAGCGCGGCTTGAGGCGCCGACGCCGATCATTCCGGTGTCGGGCGGCGTGGCGCCCATGGACGCCATTCTTGGCCTCGACATGGAAGATCAGGCGCATGCCATGTCGGCGCATATGCATCATCACCATCACCATGATCACCATGAAGAAGATCATGACGATGATGATCACCACCACCATCACGACCACGGGCATGACGAGTTCGCCTCGCATGTCATCGCCCTAGACCAGGTTGAAGATGCCGCGGCGTTTCAGGATATGATTGCCGCGCTGGCATCGGATTTCGGCATTCTTCGCGCCAAGGGGCGGGTCCATGTCGCCGGCAAGGCGCTGCCCTATGTCGTTCAGGCCGTGGGACGGCGCGTCGACGGCTATTTCGCGCGCGACCGCGATGGCGGGCAGGGACGGCTTGTGGTGATCGGCATGGCCGGGCTGGATGCCGCCGGCATCGCGACGCGCCTCGGTGGCAGGCTGACAGACGGGCATGCATCTACTTAGGGTCGAAGACGGCGGGTCGCTTTACGATTCCGACGAGGCCGTCGATCTCGGCCAGCCCCCCGGCGATATTGTCGTCCTGACATCTGCCGATACCGAGGTCAGCCTGCTGTCGGCGGCCGTGGAGACACGGAATGCCGAGGCGGCAGGATTGGACATCCGGATCGCCAACTATCTCAGCCTGAACCACCCGTTCTCGGTGGACAGCTATCTTGCCGACACGGTGTCCGGGGCGAAACTTGTGGTTGTGCGCTTGCTTGGCGGCAGCGGCTACTGGTCCTACGGTGTTCAGGAACTTCGCGCACTTGCCGAATCCGGCGGCCCGCCTGTCGCGTTCCTTGCCGGTGACGGCAAGCCTGATCCCGAACTCGACTATCTGTCGACTGTCCCGGCCTCCGACTGCCATAGTCTTGCGTCCTATCTTGACTCGGGCGGGCCGGAAAACGCGTCCGCCTTCCTTCAGGCGCTGCATGATCTGATCGACGGCACCGACATCGCCGCGCCGCCGCGCCCCCTTCTTCGTGCCGGGCTTTACTGGCCCGGCATCGACATGCCCGACCTGTCGCGGGTGAAAGACAGCTGGGCTGAAGGCGCACCTGTCGCCGCCATCGTCTTCTACCGCGCGCTTCTTCAGGCCGGTGATCTGGCGCCGGTCGATGCGATGATCGACGCCTGTCGTGTGGCAGGTCTGAACCCGCTTCCGCTTTTCTCGGCAAGCCTCAAGGATGCCGACTCGGCGCCGATCGTCGCCGACCTGCTGGCGCAGGCGCGGGCTGACGTGATCCTGAACATGACAAGCTTCGCCGTCTCCGATCCCGGAAAGGATGACGCCGGGATGCCGGGGTACGCCTCAGCCGGCCCCTTCGGCGCCGTCGACGCCCCGGTGTTTCAGCTCGTGCTGTCCGCCAGCCTTGCCTGCGACTGGGACACGTCCAGCGCCGGACTGACGCCGCGTGACCTGGCGATGAATGTCGCGCTTCCGGAACTTGACGGGCGTCTGCTGTCGCGCGCTGTCGGGTTCAAGTCGGCGCCGCGCCGCCATCCCCTGACCCATGCCATGACGACATCATATGAAGCCGTTCCCGAACGTGCGGCCTTCGTGGCGAAACTGGCGGCAGGATGGGCGCGGCTCCGAAGCCTGCAGGCCGGGGACCGGCGGGTGGCGCTGATCATGGCCAACTACCCGAACCGTGACGGACGGCTGGCGAACGGTGTTGGGCTGGACACGCCGGAAAGCGTCTTCGCCGCCATGCGCTCGCTTGCCGATGCCGGGTATGGCGTCGCTGGCCTGCCTGATGACAGTGCGGCGCTGATCGCGCAGATGAAGGACGGGCCGACCAACGCTGGATGGCAGGGCCGGGTCAGCGACGTCAGCCTGCCGCTCGAAATTTACCGGGCGCAGTTCGCTTCCCTGCCGGAGACGGTGCGTGATGCCGTCACCCAGAGATGGGGCGCGCCGGCGGGCGATCCGATGTGCGATGGCGAAAGGTTTCATCTCCCGCTTCGCCGCTATGGCAATCTGATTGTCGGCATCCAGCCTGCGCGCGGATACAACATCGATCCAAAGGCGACCTACCACTCGCCCGATCTGGTGCCACCGCACAATTATTTCGCGCTCTATATCTGGCTTCGCGAGGTGTTCGGGGTGCATGCCGTGGTGCATTTCGGCAAGCACGGCAATCTGGAATGGCTTCCCGGCAAGGCGCTAGCGCTCAGTCAGGCATGCCTGCCGGAAGCCGTTCTTGGCCCGCTGCCGCATCTCTATCCCTTTATCGTCAACGACCCCGGCGAGGGAGCGCAGGCGAAGCGGCGGACGGCAGCGGTGATTCTCGACCATCTGACACCGCCGATGACGCAGGCTGACAGTCACGGCGTGATGGCCGAACTCGAATCGCAGATGGACGAATATTACGAGGCTGCCGGCATGGACAGGGCGCGGTCCGACGCGCTTCTTGCAGATATTCTGGTAACGGCAAGACGGGCGGGAATAACCCAGGATTGCGGCATCGAGGACAGCGAGGATGAAGCCGAGCAGCTTCTCAAGCTCGACAATTACCTGTGTGACCTGAAGGAACTTCAGATCCGCGACGGCCTGCACGTGTTCGGCCGGTCGCCGGCAAAGGATGCCGCCGACGGACTTCTTGCACAGATCCTGCGAACGCCGCGTGGCGATGGCGAAGGCGCCAGCGGGTCGCTGCCGCGGGCGCTGGCAACTGATTTAGGTCTCGGTTCACGCGAGGATTTCGATCCGCTGACGGCCGAACGCGGGTTGCCGTGGGACGGACCGCGCCCCGATATTCTGGCGCGCATCAGCGATGCGCCATGGCGTAGCTGTGGCGACACGGTCGAACGACTCGATCTGCTGGCACTGGCGCTGGTGTCGGGGGCGGAGCCAGCCCCGGGGATACGGTCTGCCGAAGTCCTGTCGCATGCGCGTGATCCCATTCGCGAGCGTCTGGATGTCTGCGGGCCGCGAGAGGCGGACGCGATGCTGCGGGCGCTGGAAGGTCGCTTCGTTCCGTCCGGCGCCTCCGGCGCGCCGACGCGAGGCCGGCCGGAAGTGCTCCCGACAGGGCGCAATTTCTTTTCCATCGACAGTCGAGCACTGCCGACTCCGGTGGCGTGGCGGCTTGGCTGGGCGTCAGCCGAAGCGCTGCTTGACCGGCATCTGATGGATCACGGGAACTGGCCGCGTGCCGTGGTTCTATCGGCTTGGGGAACATCCAACATGCGAACCGGCGGGGATGATCTGGCGCAGGCGCTGGCGCTGATGGGCGTGCGGCCGTCATGGGATGCGAGTTCGCGCCGGGTGACCGGGTTCGAGATCATTCCGCTCGAAAGTCTCGACCGGCCGCGGGTGGATGTCTGCCTTCGGTGTTCCGGATTCTTCCGCGATGCGTTCCCGGCGCAGATGACACTGTTCGACCGCGCCGTCAGGGCTGTCGCGGCACTTGATGAACCGGACGAGATGAACCCGCTTGCTGCCACGGTTCGCGCCGAGATGGCTCGCTGCGAGGCCGGGGAGGGGGCCGCCGAGACGGCGCTTCGCCGCAGCACGCTTCGTATTTTCAGTGCCAAGCCCGGCGCGTACGGTGCCGGGCTTCAGGCGCTGATCGACGAGAATCTCTGGCAGGAGAGGTCCGATTTCGCCGAGGCGTTCCTGACCTGGTCTGGATATGCATACGGGGAGGCGGCGGACGGCGTTGCGGCAAGGGACCTTCTCGAAGCCCGTCTTTCGACATCCGACGCCGTTCTGCACAATCAGGACAACCGCGAGCACGATATCCTCGACAGCGACGATTATTACCAGTTCGCCGGTGGACTTTCGGCGGCTGTCGCACATCTTTCCGGGCGCGACGTGCCGGTCTATCACAACGATCATTCCCTTGCCGAGCGGCCGGTGATCCGTACCCTTGGCGAGGAAATAGGGCGCGTTGTCCGCGGCCGTGCCAGCAATCCGAAATGGATCGCCGGCGCGATGCGCCACGGCTACAAGGGCGCGTTCGAGATGGCGGCTACGGTCGATTACCTTTTCGCCTTTTCCGCAACGACCGGACAGGTTGCCGAGCATCATTTCACGGCGCTGTACGAAGCCTATATCGAGACCGACAGGGTTCGTGAATTTCTTCAGGGGGCAAACCGGGACGCATACGTGGACATGCTGGCGCGTTTCGCCGAGGCAATCGACCGCGGTCTATGGACACCGCGGCGCAACAGCGTGCAGTCTGATCTCGCAACGCTGCTCAATGAAAGGCTGGAGCCAACGACATGACAGATCCGACCGACGGAAATCCGCCTTCCGATACGGAACGTCACAACGCCAAGATGGCGCGCAAGAAACAGGCCCGTGACAAGATCATGGCCACAAAGACCGGTGAAAAGGGCCTGGTCATCGTCCATACGGGCAAGGGAAAGGGCAAATCCTCCGCCGCCTTCGGAATGATCTTCCGCTGCATCGCGCACGGCCTTCCCTGTGCCGTGGTCCAGTTCATCAAGGGCGGCATGGATACCGGCGAGCGGAACCTCATAAGCGGGCATTTCGCCGATCTGTGCGATTTCCATACGATGGGCGAAGGCTTTACCTGGGAAACGCAGGACAAGGAGCGTGATATCGCCGCCGCGTCCGCCGCCTGGGCCAAGGCGAAGGAACTGATCCGCGACGAGCGCCACCACATGGTGCTGCTGGACGAGATCAACATCGCGCTCCGTTACGGCTACATATCGCTTGATGAAGTGCTGGACTTCCTTCGGACCGAAAAGCCGGAGATGACCCACGTTGTCCTGACCGGACGGAACGCCGCCGAGGAACTGATCGAGATGGCCGACCTCGTGACCGAGATGAGCCTTGTGAAGCACCCGTTCCGCTCCGGCATAAAGGCCCAGATCGGCGTCGAATTCTGATGCCGGCCGGCATCATGATCCAGGGCGCCGGCTCGAATGTCGGCAAATCGGTGCTTGTTGCCGGACTGTGCCGTCATTTCGCCAACAGCGGGCTGGCGGTGCGGCCGTTCAAGCCCCAGAACATGTCCAACAATGCGGCAGTGACTGCCGATGGCGGGGAAATCGGTCGTGCGCAGGCCCTGCAGGCGCTGGCCTGCCGTGTGCCGACCTCGGTTCACATGAACCCCGTCCTTCTGAAACCGGAGACCGAGACCGGTGCGCAGGTCATCGTTCAGGGCCGGCGGTTCGGCAGCATGCGGGCGCGTGAATATGGAACGCACAAGGCCGAGCTGCTGCCGCGGGTTCTCGAAAGCTTCGAGACGGTCGGCGACGGCGCGGATCTCGTCATTGTCGAAGGCGCCGGCAGCCCTGCCGAGGTCAATCTTCGCGGCGGCGATATTGCGAACATGGGCTTTGCCGTCGCCGCAAACCTGCCGGTGGTGATTGTCGGCGACATCGACCGTGGTGGTGTCATCGCCAGCCTTGTCGGCACCGACGCCGTTCTCGATCCCCGGGACAGACAGCTGATCCGTGGCTTTCTGATCAACAAGTTCCGCGGCGATACCTCGCTTTTCGCCGACGGCATGACCATCATCGAAAAGGCCACCGGGTGGCGTGGTATCGGCATTCTGCCCTGGTTTGCACCGGCCCGCTTCCTGCCTGCCGAGGATATCCTCGACATTGCCGGCAAGGCCGGGGAGGCGAATGCCGCCGCGCCGATCCATATCGCCGTGCCGGTGTTGCGGCGTATTGCCAATTTCGACGATCTTGACCCGCTGGCAGGCGAAAGCGATGTCAGGCTGACACTTGTCGAGGCGGGGGATCCGATCCCGGGTGACTGCGACCTGGTGCTTCTTCCGGGATCGAAATCGACCATCTCCGACCTTGCCTTCCTTCGCGAGCAGGGCTGGGACATCGATATTGCGGCGCATCTTCGCCGTGGTGGGCGCGTCATGGGAGTTTGCGGCGGCTATCAGATGCTGGGACGCCGGGTCGACGACCCGCACGGTATCGAGGGGTCAAAGGGAGCTACTGAAGGGCTTGGCCATCTTGATGTCGAAACGATGCTTGCCGCTGAAAAGACCCTGACCGAGGTGGCGGCGACCTCCATAGCTTATGGCGCGAACGTCAGCGGCTACGAAATCCATATGGGCCAGACATCGGGCGATGACTGCGGCAGGCCCGTTCTGGACATTGGCGGCCGTCTCGACGGCGCAATGTCGCCGGACGGGAAGGTGATGGGAACCTATGTTCACGGTATTTTCGCCGATAACGGGTTCCGGCGTGCCTTTCTTCGGGATCTGGCGGCGAGCCGCGGCCGGAGCGGTGACTTTGGCAGGGTGGATTTCAGCGCCCGGGTCGATGCCGTTCTTGATGAACTTGCAGCGCATATGGCGACCAGTCTCGACCTCGACGCCTTTGCCGAAATGGCAGGCCTCTAGCCGCTGACAGCAAGCACCAGTACCGGCAGGGCGAAGATGATCTGTGCCGCGATCAGAATGCGCAGCGCCCGCAATATTGCCGCGCCGTCAGCGGCGCCTCCGTCTTCGTGGAACGTCCGAGCCTTTCTGACCCTGTTGCCGGAGCGGCGGGGACCGGCAAGCCACACGTCAAGCGCCCCGGCCATCGCCGCTTCCGGCCAGCCGGCATTTGGCGAGGCATGGTGCCTTGCGTCGCGGATCATGCCCTGAAACGCCGGCAGACCGCGTCCGCGAAGCATCGCGGCAATGCAGATCAGCAGCGCCGTTACCCGTGCCGGCACAAGATTCATCAGGTCATCAAGCCGCGCGGCTGTGCATCCGAACGCGAGGTAGCGCGCGTTGCGATAACCGATCATGCTGTCAGCCGTATTGACGAGTTTGTAGATCATCACGCCCGGCAGCCCGGCCACCACAAACCACATCGCCGGCGCGATGACGCCGTCCGAAAGGTTTTCGGCGCTTGTTTCGATGGCGGCGCGCGCGATGTCGTCGGCGCCAAGCTCGCTGGTGTCGCGCCCGACAATCATGCCGACGGCCTGACGCGCCGGTCCGATGCCGCTTCCCAGAGCTGTCGCGACGGCGCGGATATGCTCGTCAAGCGAGCGCGCTGCCAGAAGGATCGCCAGGACAAGGCAGGCGACAATTGGTCCGCCGAAGGACATGACAACCCCGGCAAGACCTGCGGCCAAGCAAAGGATGGCGATGGCAACGCCGCCGCGAATGCGCCGTTGGCGTCCTCTCGTCGTTTTTTTTCTGTTCCAGAGACGGTCGAAAAATCCGATTCCGCGGCCAAAAATCACCACCGGATGAGGTGCGCGCTGCCACAGCGCCTGGGGTTCGCCGACAAGCCAGTCGAGCGCCATGGCGACAAGCAGGATGCCGCAGCGTGTGGCAATGGCGGCGCCGGTCAGGGCGAGCAGGGGAAGCGGATCGAACATCGGCGCAATAATTCAACTTTGGTCGCATTGGCGCAATTGTTTTTGCCGCAGCCAGCCTATATCTGGAAAAGGGTAACGGACTTGGAAACAAGATGAAAACGACCCCGGTGAGGCGGACCCAGGCAGGGCGCCGATTCCGGGCCTGACTCCCAGGGGTGGCAGATGAACGCGTCAGTGTTGTGCGCCGCCCGTCGTTTGCCTCCCGAATCGGTCCGGACCCGCATAAAGGTGAGGTGAAACGATGTATGTCCCCAGATTTTCAGGCTATGACCTGGCTGTCGCCTTGATGGCGGCAACGGTTGTTTTGGCAAGCTCCCCGGCAGCTGCGCATTGGGGGCATCTTGCCGATCTTGGCGGTCATGCCCATTGGGCCGGCCTTGCACTTGGTGCGGCTGCGGCCGCGCTGGCTGGCTGCCTTGCTGTGGCTGACCGGGCAAAGGGTGAAGACGAAGAGGCCCCCCTGAATTCCGAGGATCCGGAAGGAGACCCGGCCGATGCATGAAGCCGCCACCCCGAAATATGGCGTGATGATCTGCGGCCACGGCTCGCGTTCAAAGTCCGCTGTTACCGAATTTGCCGTCCTGGCCGAGAAGCTGGCACTGCTGTTCCCGGACTGGCCGGTCGAATACGGCTACCTGGAATTTGCGACGCCGGTGATCAAAACCGGTCTGGACAAACTTCGGGAACAGGGCGTGACACATGTGCTGGCCGTCCCGGGCATGCTGTTCGCCGCCGGACATGCGAAGAACGACATCCCGTCCGTCCTCAACACCTATGCCGCCGAGCATGGCATCACCATTCAGTATGGCCGTGAGCTTGCCATTGATCTTCAGATGCTGCAGGCGGCCGGCGACCGTGTCGCGGCTGCGCTCGACGAGGCGGATGTCGCGAACGGCCCTGTCGACCGGTCGGAAACCTGCCTCGTGGTCATCGGCCGCGGTGCATCGGACCCGGACGCAAATTCCAACATTTCCAAGATTTCCAGGATGCTGTGGGAAGGCATGGGCTTCGGCTGGGCCGAAGTCGGCTATTCCGGCGTGACCTTCCCGCTTGTCCAGCCCTGCCTTGAACATGTCGTCAAGCTTGGATTCAAGCGCGTTGTGGTGTTCCCCTACTTTCTGTTCTCCGGCATTCTGATCGACCGTATCTACGGCTTCACCGACGAGGTCGCCACGGCCCATCCACAGGTGGAATTCGTCAAGGCAGGCTATCTCAATGACCATCCCAAGGTCATAGCCACCTTCGCCGACCGCGTTCGTGAAATTCTCGACGGCGACAACAACATGAACTGTGCGCTGTGCAAGTACCGCGCGCAGGTTCTTGGTTTCGAGGATGAAGTCGGTCTTGCCCAGGAAAGCCATCACCATCATGTCGAGGGGCAGGGCGTTTCCGCACCGGGAAGCAATGTCGAGGATTGCGAACTGTGCGATCATTTCTGCACCGGTGCCTGCAGGCTCGACCAGGATCACCACCACCATCATCATGGTGACGGTCATCACCATCACGATCATGACCACACTCATGACCATGATCACCATCATCATCCCTATCCTCATGCCAAGCACCCGCTTGGCCCGGAGTCGGTCCGCAACCGCAAGCCGACGGGAAAGTGACCCCCTAGGATGGTGCCCTATCTGAAAGACCCGCAGGCGATCTATGAAAGATCCTTTGCCATCGTCCGAGAGCAGGCGGTTCTGGACGAGGTGCCGGATGACCTTCGCGAAGTGGCCGTTCGGGTCATCCATGCCTGCGGCATGCCGGACATTGTCGACGCCATCGATGCGTCCCCAGACTTCGCCTCGGGTGCCATCGAAGCGCTTCGGAACGGGGCGCCTGTGCTGTGCGACTGCGAGATGGTGGCAAGCGGCATCACCCGCCGCTTCCTTGATGCCGGCAACGAGGTAATTGTTACGCTCAACGACCCTGAGGTGCCGGCACGCGCCAAGGCGCAGCAGACGACCCGCTCTGCGGCTGCGGTAGATTTGTGGCGCCCGTGGATCGACGGATCGGTAATCGTGGTTGGCAACGCGCCGACAGCGCTGTTCCGCTGTCTGGAAATTATCGGGGAGGAGGGTGCGCGCCCGGCCGCCATCATCGGGTGCCCGGTCGGATTCGTTGGCGCTGCCGAAAGCAAGGCCGCTCTTGCCACCACAAAGAAGGTGCCGTTTTTTGCTGTCCACGGCACGCGTGGCGGTTCGGCAATGGCATCGGCCGTTGTGAACGCGCTGGCCCTTCTTGGCCGTGGAACGGATAGCTGATGGCTCTCCCTCTCGTTATTGGTGTTGGCGAAGCCGGTGTCGGTGTTCTTCCGCCCGAACTGGTCACTCGACTTGCCAATATGGATCTGGTCGTCGCCGCGCCACGGTTTCGGAACGCCATTCCGACCGGACCGGAAATTATCGATTGGCCTTCACCATTTTCAAATATTTACAGTATTTTGAAATCCAATTCTGAGAAATCTGTTGCGCTTCTCGCGACCGGGGATCCGATGTGGTACGGCGCCGGCGCGAGTCTTGTTCGCGAGCTTGGCCCGCACGGGTGCGAGGTGATACCAGCCGTCTCGGGCCTCCAGCTCGCCGCGGCGCGGCTTGGCTGGCCGATGGCCGGATGCGAGATCGTGACCGTGCATGGCCGCCCGCATGCGGCGCTCGCCGCAAGGCTCTATCCCCGTGCGCGGATCCTTGTCATCGCGCAGGACGGGTCAACGCCGGCCCGGCTTGCCGAAATCCTGCGTCACAGGGGATATGGAGCGGCATCGCTTCATGTGCTTTCGCATCTTGGCGGCGCGGACGAGCAGCGGATTGACGGCACGGCAGACAGCTGGGCCGATGACCGGGTTCCGGATTTCCACATTGTCGGCATTAGCTGTCCGGATGAAGTTGCGGCGCCTTCGGTCCTGGCGGCTGCCGATGCTGAATTCGAGACAGACGGCAAGATAACGAAGCGTGACGTGCGGGCAAGCGCGCTGGCCAAGCTTGCGCCGTTCCCGGGTGCCGTTCTCTGGGACATAGGTACTGGCTCGGGTGCCGTGTCCATCGATTTTCTCCGCATGGCGACAGGAGGGCGCGCCTTCGCCGTCGACAAAAGCGCGCCCCACCTTGCCCGTGCCGTCCGGAATGCGGAGTCCCATGGCGTTTCAGGGTTTGAGCCTGTTGCCGGTCTGGCGTCGGATTGCCTTTCCGATCTTCCGCGGCCCGACGCCGTGTTCATCGGTGGCGGGTTGTCGGCCGACATTGTTGAAGCCTCCCGGGCGGCGCTTCGGCCAGGAGGCGTTCTTGTCGCGCATGCCGTGACGATTGAAAGCGAGAGCGTTCTTGTCACCGCCTGGCAGCAGACCGGCGGCGATCTCACGCGCCTTTCAATCCAGCATGCCGATCCCGTCGGCGGCTTCCACGGATGGCGGCCCCTGATGCCGGTGACCCAATGGTGCTGGTGGAAAACGGGGCCGAATCTATGACCACGGGACGGCTTTTCGGCGTTGGCACCGGCCCTGGCGACCCGCAGCTCGTCACGCGTCGCGCCTGGTCGCTGATCGAGAAGGCCGAGGTCGTCGCCTATCCGGCGCCGGATTCCGGCACCTCCTTTGCGCGTTCGATTGTGGCCGAGGCGATCCGTTCGGATGCCGTCGAGATTCCGATGGTGGTGCCGATGCGCCCGGGGCGCGCTCCGGCGCAGGCAATCTATGACCGCGGTGCGGCGGACATCGCCCTGCATCTGGAAGCAGGTCGTGACGTGGTGGTGCTGTGCGAGGGCGATCCGCTGTTCTACGGCTCCTTCATGTATCTTCTTGTCCGCCTGGCAGACAGGTTTGATGTTGAGATCGTTCCCGGGGTCACCAGCCTGTCGGCATGTGCCGCCGCCCAGGTCCGACCCCTCGTGGCGCGAAGCGACAGGCTGACCGTTCTTCCCGGCACGCTCGGCGATGCCGACCTTGAATCGGCAATCGGCGCGGTGGAGGCCGTTGCCATCATGAAGGTCGGCCGCCATATGCCGCGGCTTCGCGCGCTTCTGGACCGTCTTGGCCTCGCCGGGAAGGCGCTTTACACAAGCCACGCCTCGCTGCCGCACCAGGCCGCCATGCCGCTTTGCGACGCGCCGGACGAGGCGCCCTATTTTTCGATGATCCTGATCTACAAGGGGGACGATCCATGGATCAGCTGATCCACGCCGCGCCGCGGCCCGTTATTCTGTGCCTGTCGCAGGCTGGCATGGAACTCGCGCGAAAGCTGGCGGATGCGCTCGATGGCGATATTCATGGCCACGCCGTTCGCTGTCCGGATGCGCCGCATCATTTCGGCCGGGCGCGCCAGCATATTGCCGACCTGTTCTGCAGCGGGCGCCCTGTGATCGGAATCTGTGCCGCCGGCATCCTGATCCGCGCCGTGGCGCCGCACCTGAATCACAAGAGCATCGACGCACCGGTGATCTCGGTGGCTGAATCAGGTCGCGTCGTGGTGCCGTTGATCGGCGGACATCACGGCGCCATCGTGCTGGCGCGCAAGGTTTCCGAGGCACTCGATGCCGACCTTGCCCTGACGACGGCTGGCGATGGCAGGTGGCGGATCTCGCTTGACGAGCCACCGTCCGGGTGGCGTCTTGCCAACCCGGCGGCGGCACAGCGTGTCATGCCGCAGCTTCTTGCCGGGGACGGTGCGTTCATCGACGGCGACTGTCTCGATGGTCTCAATGACTGGTTCGAGCATGTGCCGCGTGGCATGGCCGTATCGCTGACGGTGACAAGGCGGCCGCGCACGCCCGCCGAAGGGGAGCTCGTATACTGCCCACAGGACGTAATGCTTGGTGTCGGCTGTGCGCGCGGATGTCCGGCCGACGAGCTGATCGAGCTTGTGATGCGCGAACTGGCGCGGGCAAACATCAACGCGGCGGCAATCGCCGGTGTTTTCAGCGTCGACCTGAAAGCCGACGAACCCGCGCTTGAGGCGCTTGCGGACATGCTTGCCGTACCGCTTCGGGTATTCGACCGTGACAGCCTGCAGGCCGAATCGCCGCGTTTGCAGAACCCTTCGGATGCCGTGCAGGAGGAAATCGGGATTCCCGGCGTTGCTGAGGCCGCGGCCCTTGCCGCCGCCGGCCCCGAGGGAAGGCTTATACATCCGAAGGTGAAGTCTGAACAGGCAACGATGGCGCTGGCACTGGCGCCGCAGGTCTGTCCCGCCGACAGAATGGCCGGTCGCAAGCCCGGGCGGGTGATGCTTGTCGGAATTGGGCCGGGACAGTCGTCATGGCGAACGCCGGAAGCCTCGCAGATGATCCTCGGCGCCGACGAGCTTGTCGGCTACGATCTCTATATCGATCTTCTCGGGGCGGTGGCAGCCCACATTCCGCGTCGCGACTTCAAGCTTGGCGAGGAAGAGGCGCGCTGCCGCTACGCGCTTGAAACCGCGGCAACGGGAAAGGATGTGGCAATCATCTGTTCCGGCGATGCCGGCATCTACGCCATGGGGGCGCTCGTCTACGAACTTCTGGACAGGCCGGAAAAGTCGGCAGGCGTGTCCGCTGCGGCGCGCCGGGTCTCGGTTGTCAGCGCGCCGGGGATTTCTGCGCTACAGGGCGCGGCGGCACGCTCCGGTGCCATTCTCGGACATGATTTCTGCGCCATTTCGCTGTCCGACCTCCTGACGCCATGGGACCAGATCGAGCGGCGGATCCATGCTGCCGGCGCTGGCGATTTCGTCGTTGCGTTCTACAACCCGGTCTCGCGCCGCCGCCGCACACAGCTTGCCGCGGCGCGTGACATCCTTATGACCTATCGCGGCGGTGATGTTCCGGTGGTGCTGGCGTCGAACCTCGGCAGGCCTGACGAGGATATCCGCTACCGTACGCTGGCCGGGCTGGACATTGACGAGGTCGACATGCTGACAACCGTTGTTGTCGGGGCTGAAAGCTCGCGACAGCTTGATCTCGGGCGCGGACGTGCGGTCTATACGCCGCGCGGTTATGCAAAGCATCTCGATAGCACGGATAGCGCGCAGGAGGGTATAACATGACGGTCTTCTTCATCGGTGCAGGGCCGGGTGATCCCGAGCTGATAACGGTTCGAGGCCTTCGTCTGATCGAGCGGTGCGAGGTCTGCCTTTATGCCGGATCCCTTGTTCCCGAGGCCGTGGTCGCGGCGGCGCCTGAAGACGCCCGCGTGATCGACACCGCGTCACTGACCCTCGACGACATCATTGACGAGATCGGCAGCGCGCATGCTGATGGCAGGGATGTGGCGCGTGTTCATTCCGGTGATCCGTCGCTATACGGCGCCATTGCCGAGCAGATACGCCGGCTGAAGGCGCTTGGTATCGATTATCAGATTGTCCCCGGGGTGTCGGCCTATGCCGCCGCTGCCGCCGGCCTTGGCATTGAACTGACAGTGCCCGAGGTGACGCAGACCCTGATCCTGACCCGTACGGCGATGAAATCCTCGGCGATGCCGCCGGGTGAAGAACTGACCAGCCTCGGACGCACGGGTGCGACGCTTGCCATCCATCTTTCGGTCCGCAACCTGCGCCAGATCGAACGCGACCTCGTTCCGCTCTATGGTGCCGACTGCCCGGTCATCGTGGCCTACCGTGTGGGCTGGCCCGACGAGGCCTATATCCACGCGACACTGGAAACGGTCCGGCAGAAGGTCCAGGAACAGAAAATCACCCGCACGGCACTGATTTTCGTCGGGCGCGGCCTCGAACAGACCGACACCTTTCGGGACAGTGCACTCTACGACGCCGCACATGCCCATATCCTGCGTCCAAAACGCGGGCGGGCCGGCGACAACGCCTAGGCAATCACATGCGCGTAGGACCCGCTGACGGATCCGGCGCGCAGCCCCATTTTGCCAAGGTCGCGTCCGGCGGCGTCCTGTGCGGCGAACAGCGGTGAGCCTTCGGCGCGGAGGGCGGTCGTGTAGTGGAATTCATGGCCGGTCACGGTATCCGGGCCCGGCCACGCATCGGCGAGCGGTGTCAGGCGACGATAGCCGAGATGAAGTTTTCGTTCGGCGAAGCTTGTCTCGAGCGACAGCAGCCCTGCCATCTGAAAGGCGCGTGAGTCGGCATCGATCACGGCCTCGCCAAGCGCCATGAAACCACCGCACTCACCATAAATCCTGGTGCCGCGCTCCGCTGCCGACCGCAGGCTCTCCAGGAATCCGGCATTTGCGGACAGGGTCGGAAGATGCAGTTCCGGATAGCCGCCCGGCAGGAAAATGAAATCAGCCGCAGCGTTGGCACCTTCATCGGCGAGTGGCGAGAATGGCAGGATTTCAGCACCGGCGGCATGCCACCCTTCCAGCATGTGTGTATAGGCGAACCCGAAAGCGGCATCATGCGCCATCGCGATGCGCTGCCCCGGGGGCGATCCGGACGGCATTTCGCCATCGTCTTCCGCCATCGGTGTCATCGCCGCCATCAGGGCCTCGAGATCGAGCGAGTCGGCGACAAGCTTCGCGGCGACGTCGATTTTCGGTTCAAGCTCGCCCTGCGCGGCAAGGTCGGCAGCCTGCACCAGCCCGAGATGGCGCGACGGGACCGACATTGCAGGATCCGAGTTCAGGCAGCCGAAACATATGATGTTTCGTGCCTCGAGCTCTTCGCGGATCAATTCCTCATGGCGCGGCGAGGCGATCCGGTTCAGAACAACGCCGACAAGGCTTGTGCCGGCCGGAAGCTGCGTTTCGATGCCGGCTGCAAGGGCGGCGGCCGTCTGGCCCTGATGGCGTGTGTCGAGAACGAGAAGGATTGGCGCTTCGAGGGCTGCAGCAAGCTGCGCCGTGCTGCCGCTGCCGCCATGCGTGCCGTCGAAGAGTCCCATCACGCCTTCGACGACAAGCATCTCGTGTGGCCGCTCAGCAGCCAGTCGGCGAAGCAGCGGCCGTGGCATAGCATGAGAGTCGAGATTGACGGCTGGTGTCCGGCTTGCCGCTGCGAGAAAGGCGCAGTCGATATAGTCGGGTCCGGTTTTGGCGGCACCTATGTCTTCACCCTTGTTTGCAAGCGCGCGGAGCAGGCCGAGCGTCACCGTCGTTTTCCCGCTTCCCGATGTCAGCCCGCCGATGACGAGCGCGCGTGACGCCATTATCCGGTGTCCGAAACCGCCCGGACGCCGAGCGGGTCCTCGTCGCGCACCGGTTCGCCTGCGATCTGGCCGAGCCAGTCCAGGCACTGGCGCATCAGCACCACCCGGCCGATGCAGACAATCGACGGCGCGCCGATGCCGCTGTCGGTGATGTCCTGCGGCGCTGTCCCGAGCGTGGTTTCAAGAACCCTCATGTCGTCGCGTGTCGCGTTCTGAACAACGGCCACGGGTTCGTTCGGGGAACGTCCCGCCACAATCAGCTTTTCGCAGATATCCGGCATGTGCTTGATCGCCATGTACATGACGATGACCTGCGCGCTGCTGCCGAGCCCGGCCCAGTCAATGGCGGACGGTGTCAGACCTGTCCGGTCATGGCCCGACAGGAAGGTCACGGACTGATTGACGTCACGGTGCGTGACCGGAATGCCGGCATAGGCAAGCCCGCCAATGCCGGCCGAAATGCCCGGAATGACACGAAGCCGCACACCTGCCTGCACAAGTGTCTGGGCTTCCTCGCCACCGCGTCCGAAGACGAACGGGTCGCCGCCCTTTAGCCGCAGCACCCGCAGGTCCTGGCGTGCCAGCTCGACAAGCCGGAGCGAAATGTCGCGCTGGCTCGGCGAAGGCTTGCCGCCGCGTTTTCCGGCATATTCAACACGGGCCTCGGGCCGTGCCCAGCGAAGCAGGGCTTCATCGACAAGGGCGTCATAGATGATGATGTCGGCCTGCTGCAGCGCGTTCAGCGCATGAAGGGTTATGAGGCCCGGGTCGCCCGGGCCGCCGCCTGTCATCCATACCCAGCCCGGCTCGAACACCGGCCAGTCGCGCCCGTCCATCTGCGGCAGGTTTCCCTGCGCAAGCGGTTCCGGATTGTCGGGGCGTTTCGTCATGGCGTAGAGGGGTCCGTTGAGAGGTGGATGAAGTTCAATAAGTTCGCTACAAATCTGGAGATTAAATCTAGCAGCGCCGCTGTTCAAAGGCCACTTGCCTCATGCTCGGCGCCACCATCGATCCGACAGGTGTCTGGCACATGACAGGTTCCGCCCCGCGGAAAAAGACGCTTCAGACCAAGCTCCGCTTCGGGTGGACGACGGGCACCTGCGCCACCGCTGCCGTCAATGCAGCCTACACGGCGATGGTGACCGGACAGTTTCCTGATCGCGTCACAATTGTCACGCCAAGCGGCAAAAACGCTGATCTCGAGGTTGCCGACATGGCGTCCGGGCATGATCAGCGGGGTGCCTGGTTCCGTGCCGGGATCGTGAAGGACGCCGGAGATGATCCGGATGTGACCCATGGCGCGCTGATCCGCGCCTCCGTTTGGACAGCACGACCGGGTTCGGGCGTGTCCTTTCGGGGCGGTGAGGGGGTTGGCACGGTAACAAAGCCCGGCCTTCCGATCCCGGCCGGCGAGCCGGCGATCAATCCGGTGCCGCGCGAAATGATGCAGGGCGCCGTTGCCGATCTGGCGCAGGCGCTTGGCGGGCCTGAGGATGTCGAGATCGAGATTTCGGTTCCCGACGGCGCGCAGATCGCCTTGAAAACATGGAACCCCCGCCTCGGCATCGAAGGCGGCATTTCGATTCTCGGCACGACCGGTGTCGTACGCCCCTTTTCCTGCTCCGCCTGGATTGCATCCATCCATCGCGGCATCGATGTCGCGCGGGCCAATGCCCTGGTGCATGTCATGGGCTCGACGGGTGCGACATCAGAAGGATGGGGGCGCGCCACATACCAGCTTCCCGACATCGCGCTGATCGACATGGGAGATTTCGTTGGCGGGATGCTCAAATATATGCGTCGCCACCCGGTGCCGAACCTGTCCATCCTTGGCGGTTTCGGCAAGATGGTGAAGCTTTCGCAAGGCGCGACCGACCTTCACTCCGCACGTTCGCAGGTCGATTTCCAGCGCCTTGCCGGGCTTGCAGGCGAGTGCGGCATGGATCAGGCGCGTGTTGCCGGTGCAAATTCGGTTCTCGAGGTCTCTGACATGGCGAGTGTTCCGCAGCGCACCATGCTTGCCGATGCTGTTGCCGCTGGCGCGCTGGATACGGCGATGATCCAGCTCCAGGGCGCGGCAACCAAGGTCGAGGTTGTGATCATCGGCCGCGATGGGACCTTGCTTGGCCGGGCCGGCGACCTTTCCCTGGGGGCAGGATCATGACAGTCGGGCTGGTTAAGGTTCTGGTTCTCGCCGGCACGGCAGAGGCGCGTGCCGTGATCGACGGGTTGAGGTCCGAAGGCCGGTTCGACATCACGGCGTCACTCGCAGGCGCGACGCCACATCCGGCACCGCTTCCCGTGCCGACGATCAGCGGCGGTTTCGGGGGTGCCGATGGGCTTGCCGTCTATTGCCGGGACCACGGGGTCGGGCTGATTGTGGACGTCACGCATCCGTTTGCGCGGCAGATCAGCCATAATGCGCAAGCCGCCGCCTATGATGCTGGAATTACGTTGCTTCGGTACGACCGCCCGCCCTGGCTGCCCGAGGAGGGAGACGATTGGCGGAGCTTTGAAAGCTGGCAGGACATGGCCGATGCCATTGCGCCAGCGAGCCGCGTCTTCCTTGCCGGCGGCACACAGTCAATTGATGTTTTCACAAAGCGCAAAGACATAACGCTGTGGGCTCGGGCGCTCAATGTTGCTGGCAGGTCGGGTCCGGACAACGTCACATTCATCAACGCAATGCCAAGTCCAAGCGTTGCTGAAGAAAGAGCGCAGTTTTTACAGGCGGGCATCACCCTGCTGTGCTGCAAGAATTCAGGCGGTGACGCCAGCTCTGCAAAAATCGCGGCGGCGAGAGAGATCGGAATCCCTGTCTGGTTTCTTGCCAGGCGTCCGGACGACGGAAGTGGCGCTTTGGGTCAGAAATCAGTGGAAAAATTCCAGATTCATGACAGTGTTGAGCAGATCGTTCTGGCGGCGGTCAACTTCGCGAGCTCACACCCCAATCGCTGACCCGGCACATGGCCTTCGGGTCCGCCGGCGCGCTGTCCCGGGAGATATGGATGACATCCTTTGAACATTTCGAACTGACCCGTGACGAAGCCGACATTGCCTGGCTGACCATCGACGTAAAGGGGCGTTCGGCGAACATCCTGTCGCAGCAGGTCATGGCGGAGTTGATCGAGGCTGTTGATACTCTTGCCGCCGATCCACCGGCAGGCTTCGTGTTCCGGTCCGGCAAAAAGCGGGGGTTCATCTTCGGCGCGGACATCAACGAATTCGCATTGCTCGAAACGCGGTCAGCGGTGGAGTCCCATATTGCCGAGGTACTGGCATGTTTCCGTACAATCGAGGCGATGGCCTGTCCGACGGTCATACTTGTCGACGGGATCTGTGTTGGAGGCGGGCTGGAGCTTGCGCTGTCATTCGACCGTATCATCGGCATCGACGACGCGTCCTGCCAGCTCGGGTTTCCGGAAATCAATCTCGGCCTTCTTCCGGGCTATGGCGGTTCCGCGCGCGCTTTCGAGCGTGCCGGGGCAAAGCTTGCACTGCAGCTCGTACTTCACGGCAAGCCCATGAAGGCGGCCGCGGCTTTCGAGCAGGGTCTTGTCGACCATCTCGTTTCCGGACCGGATGAACTTGCCGATGCCGCGCGCCGTGTCATTGCCGGAACCATTTCGCGAAGGCCGAGACCATCTGACGAAGGCTTTGCAGAAATGATCGCCGAGGAGCGTGCCTTGCTGTCCGTGCGAACTACCCCTGAAAACATGCCTGCCCCTTTTGCCATTCTCGATCATTACTCACTGGATAATTTAAATAAAAACAGTCTTCTGGAAAATGAAACGAAACTGTTTTCTTATCTAATGATGACCCCGGCCTCGGCGGGATTGCGGCGGACATTCCAGCTGAACGATGCCGTCAAGAAGGGCGCGCGCGGCGAGTCGGGCGTCACGCATATCCATGTCATCGGAGCTGGCGTCATGGGAGGTGATATTGCTGCGGTGGCGGCGATGTCGGGTTTTACCGTGACGCTTCAGGACCTGTCCGCCGAGGCAATTGATGGCGCCATGCAGCGTGCCGGTAGCCTGTATGAACGGCGCCTGAAATCGCCCGAAAAGGTGGCGGCGGTATTGTCACGACTGACCGCGGACCCTGCCGGCGCGGGGCTGGCCACGGCCGACCTTGTCATCGAGGCGGTTGCCGAAAGGCTGGATATCAAGCAGCAGGTCTTCGCCGCGGCGGAGGCGGTGATGAAGCCGGACGCCATTATGGCCACCAACACCTCAGCCATTCCGCTGGAACAGATCGGTAGCGCGCTCAGGGATGCAAGCCGCCTGATCGGCATGCATTTCTTCAACCCGGTTCCGGTTCTCCCGCTTGTCGAGGTCGTTGCCTCCGAGATCAGCCGCCGGGATTACGTCGACCGGGCAATGTTTGTCAGCGGTGCGATGAAGAAGCAGCCGATCCGCTGCAAGTCGTCGCCCGGTTTCCTCGTCAACAGGGCTCTGCTTCCCTACCTCTTCGGCGCGATTGAAGCTGTCAATGCCGGCGCCAATCCGGACATGCTCGACCAGGCTCTCGTCGCCTTCGGTATGCCGATGGGGCCGATCGAACTTTGCGACCAGGTTGGCCTTGATGTCTGTTTGAATGCGGGTGAGGTGATCGGCATCTCGGAAGAGTCGGCACAGACCCTCAGATCAATGATCGAGTCCGGGAAGCTTGGCCGCAAGTCAGGCTCCGGCTTCTATGAATGGGACGGCAAGAAGGCCATCCGCGCCCGTGGTGACTATGATTTGGCGAAGCTGGACGCCATCGCTTCCGGACTGCTGACCCCGCTTGTTGGCGAATGCCGAAGTGCCGTTGCCGAAGGCGTCGTTGAAAATGCGGATATGGCCGATGCTGCCTGTATTTTCGGAATCGGCTTCCCGGCGTTCCGCGGCGGCCCGCTGTTCTGGGATGAAAGCCGTTCTGAATGACCGGCAATGACATCAGCGCCGCCACGCCGCTGGACGTGCGCCGAACCCTTGCCTGGATGGTTGCGAGCTGCCTGTTGTTCGCGCTGGTGATGGTGTGCGTGCGGCTGTTCCTTGTCGACCTTCCGCCCATCCAGACGGTGTTCATGCGGTATGTGGTGGGAATCCTGCTGCTGATGCCGCTTGTTGCCGGATCGCTACGGTCCGCCCGGCTGAAGGACAGCTGGCAGATGCTTTTTGTCCGCGCCGTCTGCCATGCGCTGGCGGTGTTATGCTGGTTCTACGCCATCATGCGGATACCGCTTGCCGAGGTGAACGCGCTTTTGAATCTCGGGCCGGTCTACGCGACGCTCGGCGCGGCCCTCTATTTCGGTGAAAAGCTCAGGTTGCGGCGAATCACGGCGATCATGGTCTCCTTCCTCGGCGCGCTTGTCATCATCAGGCCAGGCTTTGCCGAGTTCAATCTGGGAACGCTGGCGGTACTTGTCACCGCGCCGCTTTTCGCCGTATCCGACCTGATTGCCAAGGCGCTCAAATCGCGTCTGGATGACAATGTGATCATCCTCACGCTGTCCGGCGGCATCGCTCTCGCAAGCCTGATCCCGGCAGTGGTCGTCTGGCAGCCCATGTCCGTCATGAACTGGCTCGGTGTTTTCGCCATCGGTCTCTGCGCCACCCTTGGTCACGTCACGCTGATGAAGTCGTTTCGGGGACCGATGTGGGCCGCGCAGACAGGCAAATATGTCCAGCTTCTTTTCGTCGTCCTTTTCGGCATTGCCCTGTTTGATGAAATTCCGGTCTTTACGACCCTTTTCGGTGCCCTCGTCGTCCTGGCGGCCGTGTCCTATATCGCCCTTCGCGAAGGTCGGGCCACGCAATAGCCTGTCCCTGGCGCCTTTCTGACGACCATTACCGGAATCTTCCGTGTTGCCAATCTGGACATGTCGTGCGGTTTCAACGAAGCTTGTGTCAGTTTCCTGTTCGGGTGAGGTGCAAGCGGCATCAATGAATTTTCACAAACCGAAAGACCTGCCGCGCCTTATGGTGGCGCCAAACGGCGCGCGCCGCACCAAGGCTGACCATCCGGCGATCCCGGTCACCATCCAGGAAACGGTCGAGACGGCGCTGGCCTGCGCCGCAGTTGGCGCGCAGGCGATGCATCTTCATGTTCGGGACGCCGACCAGCAGCATGTTCTCGATGCCGGTCTGTATCGTGAGGCGCTTAAGGAACTCGGCGCTGCCGTACCCGCTATGCATTTCCAGATCACGACCGAGGCGGTCGGCCGTTTCACGCCCGAGCAGATGCGCCGCGTTGCCTACGACGTGATGCCGCCCGGCATATCCATCGGGCTTTTGGAGATGATGCCGGACCGCCGGCCGACGCCGGAGGATGTCAGGCTCTACAGCGCGCTGCGCGAGGCCGGGACGCGAATCCAGCATCTCCTGTTTTTCCCTGACGAAGTGGAATTGCTGGCCCGGCTTGTCGAGGCCGCCGATCTGCCGAAGGACGATATCTGGTGTCTCTTCGTGATCGGCCATTATACGGGCAGGATCAGCCATCCGGACCTGATTCAACCCTTCCTCGACCGGCTGGCCGAACAGTCGCTCGATGTGGACTGGGCCATCTGCGCTTTCGCCGAGGAGGAAAACGAAAGCCTTGCCA
>JAYYLR010000109.1:0-2776 GCA_036143955.1 Pseudomonadota bacterium
CCGTTGCCTTCCTGCCGGAAATAATATTCGCCGTCACGGTCGGCAATCGAAGGCAGGCGGCGGCCAAGCGCCTCGACCTCAGGGATCGCCTCGGTCACGAAATACTGGTGCTCGGTCGGCTGCAGCGGCAGCGTCAGCCCGGCCATCGCCGCGACCTCGCGGCCCCACAGACCGGCGGCGTTGACGACCCACTGCGTGTGGATGTCGCCTTTCTCTGTGCGGACGATCCAGCTGCCGTCAGGCTGTGCCTCGGTGCCGGTGACCGGGCAGAAGCGTTCGATCTCGGCACCGAGCATCCGCGCGCCGGCGGCATAGGCGTGGGTCACGCCGGACGGGTCGACATTGCCGCCGTCGGGTTCGAACATGATGCAGCGGACATCGTCGAACTGCGCCAGAGGATGAAGCTCAAGCGCCTTTTCACGGCTGATTTCATAGAAGCCGAGGCCATAGAATTTCGCCTTCGCCTCCTGAAGACGCAGCTGGCGCTCGCGCTCTTCGGTCTGGGCAAGATAAAGCGATCCGGGCTGGAACACGCCGCAGCCCTGGCCTGTCTCTTCTTCCAGCTCCTTGTAGAGGTTCATCGTATAGTGCTGGATACGGGTGATGTTGTTGTTGTCGTGCAAACCGTGGATGTTGGCAGCAGCATGCCATGTCGACCCGCTTGTCAGCTCGTCACGCTCCAGCAGGATCACGTCTCGCCAGCCAAGCTTCGCCAGATGGTAGAGAATCGAGCAGCCAACAAGCCCGCCACCGATTACAACTGCCTGCGCATGTGTCCGCATGACCTGACCGCCCCCGAAATCCGCTGTCATAACTTTAAAATCTTGCGGCCTAAAATGCCCTGCAAGTGGCTCAGGGGCGACCGTTGCTGGAGACTATACGTCGACAACGGGAGCCCCTAGCGACGGAATATCAGCAGCCGAATGACACGAAGCGCCACGCCGACGAGTATCTGCCGGACAAAGGGACTTCGCATGATGCCCGCTATTCTGGCACGAAAGCGTGGCGACAGGCGCATGACGAGCAGTGCGATGCACAGCGCAGCAAGGATGAGGATGGAAATGCGCAGCATGTGCCAGCTCCGCCAGGGTGGCCGCAGCCTGTCCCCCGCCTAGTTGATATTCACCATCTTGCCGGGGTTCATGATGTTCCCGGGATCGACGGCCCGCTTGATCACGCCCATCAACGCATAGGCATCACCATGCTCGGCCTGCATGTATTTCTTCTTTCCAAACCCGATGCCGTGCTCGCCTGTCATCGTCCCGCCGAGTTCGATCGACATCAGATTGAGCGTCTCGGCAAGCGCATGCGCACGCTCGAGATCGGTTGGTTCATCAGGGCGGATCAGTATGATCAGGTGGAAATTCCCGTCCCCGACATGGCCCAGTATCGGCGCCACCAGCCCGGAGCGGTCGATTTCATCGCGTGCCCGGCGAATGGCCTCGGCAAGCCTGGAGATCGGGACGCAGCAATCCGTGACGTAGCCTTCTGAACCGGGAACCAACGCCTTGGCCGCGTAATAGGCGTCATGCCGCGCCTTCCACAATCTGTTCCTGTCTTCGGCGCGGGTCGCCCAGGCGAGGTCGCCTCCCCCATGCTCCGCGGCAATGGCGGAAAAGATCTCGACCTGTTCTGCAGTGCCTGTTTCGCTGCCATGGAATTCCAGGAAAAGGTGCGGTGTCTCCGGCAGCTTCATGTCCGTATTATAAATGTTCATGCCACGCATCTGGACTTCGTCGAGAAACTCGATCCGTGCCATCGGCAAACCGGCCTGCATCGCCTCCATCACCGCCTCCACAGCACCGTCGACATCGGCAAAGGCGCAGGTCGCAGCGAGGGTCGATTCCGGCTGACCGAACAGGCGGACGGTCAGGCGGGTGATAATCCCGAGCGTTCCCTCCGACCCCACAAACAGATGAGTCAGATCGTATCCTGCCGAGGACTTGCGCGCCCTCGTGCCGGTTTCGATCACCTGACCGTCCGGAAGCACGACCTGCAGCGCCAGCACATTTTCGCGCATCGTGCCGTAGCGGACGGCGTTCGTACCCGAGGCACGGGTCGACGCCATGCCACCGATCGTCGCGTTGGCGCCCGGATCAACGGTGAACATCAGACCGGTCGCCCGCAAGGCCTCGTTGAGCTGGTTGCGGGTCACGCCAGGCTCGACGACGGCGAGAAGATTGCGCTCATCAACCTCAAGAATACGGTCCATGCGGCTCAGATCGACGCTGACACCACCGTGAAGCGGCACGACATGACCCTCCAGCGACGTTCCGATCCCGAACGGCACCACCGGACATCCGGCTGCCGAGCATGCTTTCATGATGGCCGCGACCTCATCGACGTCGGCCGGAAAGGCAACGGCGTCGGGCAATACAGGCGCTGAATAGGCCTCGTCACGGGAATGCTCCGCACGCACTGTGTCACCTGTTGAAAGCCGATCTCCCAGAAGCGTCTGCAGCGTCGCAATGGTCATATCGTGAGGCATCTCCGCCCTCCCGTTCTCAACCGGCGCCTTCGCTCAGCACCCGGTATCTGGACAGCAGCGAGTCACGGTCGGCATAACATCCCTGAAGCCATCTGTGCCCGGTCCCGCCATAGGCCTTGCGGGCATGAAGAACGCGTGTGTTGTCGACGACGAAACACTCACCCGGGTCGAGCCGGAAACTAACTTCCATCGCCGGATCATCGATGATTTCGCCGAACCGGCGATAGGCGTCGTAATATGTCGGCATCACCTCGAAGGGAATATCGGTAAGCGCCGCGGCCGACCGGT
>JAYYLR010000110.1:0-2847 GCA_036143955.1 Pseudomonadota bacterium
TGCCGAGCCTGCGCGGTGTTCGGCAGATCATCGGGCGGGCGCCGGGCGAGGACGCCGTTACCGGTACCAACGACCTTCTTGTTTCACCCGAATTTCTTCGTGGATTGCGGGAAATCGGTACCCGCGGCCTGTCTTTCGACCTTCAGCTCATCCCCGAGCTTATGCCGGCCACGGCGCGCCTTCTGGCGCAGGCGCCGGAGACCAAGGTCGCGCTCTGCCACGCAGGAAGCCCCCATGACAGGACGCCGTCCGGCATAGGTGAGTGGGCACAGGCGCTCCGTACGCTTTCGGACCTGCCGCAGGTCACCTGCAAGCTGTCAGGACTCGGCATGTTTCAGCATGAATGGACATGTGAGGACTTCCGGCCGCTTGTCGAGACCTGCCTCGACCAGTTCGGCGACACCCGTTGTATGTTCGGGTCCAACTTCCCCGTCGACAGCCTGTATTCAGACTATTCGACGCTTGCCGGCGCCTTCAAGGAAATCGTCCCGAAGGCGTCGCACCGGTCTGTTTTCAATGACACCGCCTCCGCATTCTATGGATTGATGCCGGCCGTCGGCCAGGCCGCAGGATAGCGCTGACAGGGCATGGTGCGGCAGCTTGCAATGGCTGTCGTTCGCGCGCACTCTTGCGCGACGGGGCATTTTGACAGTGGAAGCCGGGCATGCGCATTCTGGTTTATGGCGACTCCAACAGCTGGGGCTATCTCGACGACGGGTCGGGGCTCCGTTTTGCAGATCGATGGCCAGTGTCCATGGCGCGGAGGTTGACCGCTGCAGGACAGGATGTCGAGTTGATCGAGGAATGTCTTCCGGGCCGCACAACCAACGTCGATGATCCGCAGGAGGGTGCGTGGTGCAACGGATTGACGCCGCTCGAGGCCATTCTGCTGTCGCAGCAGCCGCTGGACCGGATCCTGATAATGCTTGGCACCAATGACCTGAAGCACCGCTTCGGACGTGACGCTTCCACAGTCACGGCAGGATTGATGGCGCTGGTGTCAATTGCCACGAAAACAGTCGCCGGCCCCGGAGGTTGGCACGCCGAGGCGCGACCGGAGATCAGTGTAATCTGCCCGCCCCAGCTTGGAGAACGCGCCGATGACCCGGACTGGATCCGGTTCGACGAATGGCGCGGAGGACGAGCCGTGTCTGCAGACCTTCCCGGCGCAACGGCCACCGCGGCAGTGGCCGCCGGTATTGGCTTCATCGATGCGAACCGGTTTGTCGAGTCTTCAGACCGCGACCCGATCCACTGGCGCTCCGAGTCGCATGTGGCCTTCGGCGCGGCCATTGCCGACGAGCTTATGAAGGCCGGGTGACCGATGCTGTATCGGGTGTTCTTGCCGCTCGTGTTCGTCGGCCTCTGGTCGTCAGCCTTCGTCACGGCGAAGGTCGGGGTGCAGTATGCAACGCCTTTCGCGATGCTGTTGACGAGATTCGCGCTGGTGAGCTGTCTGTTCGGCAGTCTCTTTCTGATCGCCTGTTACTGGCGCCGCATCGTTCCGAAGACAGCCGGCATGGCGACCATCGCCCTGACGGCGCTTGTCGGGCTGCTGCTTCATGGCGTCTATCTGGGAAGCGTTTTCTTTGCGCTGTCGGTCGGTCTCTCGGCCGGACTGTCGGCATTGATCGTGTCGCTGCAACCGTTGCTTGCCTCCGGGCTCGCCATTTTTCTGTTTGGGGAACGGCTCAGCGCCGCACAGATCGTCGGCATGGTCGCCGGCATAAGCGGTGTCTTCCTTGTGCTGCTGCCGAAGATGGACGGTGCGATGCCAATGCTCGGCCTGCTGTCTGTCAGTATCGGCCTTGTCGCGGTGACGAGCGGAACGCTGCTGCAGAAGAAGATAGGCGGCAAGATCGATCTCCTGCCAAGCAATGTCATTCAGTCACTGGCGGCATCAGCCTTTTTCGTCATCATCTGCAGCACCGTCGAGACACCCCGCATCAGCTGGGAAATGCCCTTTATGCTGGCGCTTGGCTGGCAGGTCATCATGGTGTCCGCAGGTGCCTATGTGATCCTGATGGTGATGATACGTCGCGACACCATGGCAGCGGTGTCCTCGCTGATGTTCCTTGTGCCGCCGGTAACGGCGGTGATTGCGGCCGTCGGTTTTGACGAGCCGTTAACGCCGGTCAGCATTCTTGGATTTTGCGTGACAAGTGCCGGTGTCTACCTCGTGACGCGCTATTCGTCGCCGGGCACACCATAGCTTGGCGCGGCGACGGGATTGAGAGCCCGCAGACTGTAGGCATCCATCTGCGGCTCATAGGCGTGCCAAAGCGTCCGCAGAACCTGCCCCGGGCACGCGTCGGTCCAGTCAACGCGAAGATCGACAAGTGGCCAGCTCTGCTCATGGGCGACGAGAAGCGCCGCCGAATGCGTCGGCCCTTCCTCGCCACCTGCCGCGATCCCCGCTTCAAGAGCCGCAAGAAGGCGTTCGGCAAGATGCTCCTCATGACCGGACTCAAAGCTCTGCGTCATGGCTGTTGGCACATTTTTGGTGGACAGCAGGTTGCCGGCGGCGACACAACCGATACCAACGGAAACAGCATGGGTGCCAAGTATCTCATCACCCGTGACATGGGCGACCCGTCCCTCGATATCTACGGCCGCAACCTGGCGATAGGCGGCGTGGGAACGTCCGTCCATGACGGTGGCTATGGCTTCGGATGCCGCGGCGCCAGATGCCATCAGGGCCAGCACCTCGGGACCTATCGACGGGTCGGTGACGTTCTGTGTCGTCACGGCGCCGGCACCGGCGCGCACATGCGGGCAACGGCTACCCACGGCTATGCTCGAGGTGGTGATGGCGACACCGGCCATGCCGGTGCGCGAACAATGGCC
>JAYYLR010000111.1:0-9174 GCA_036143955.1 Pseudomonadota bacterium
GTGCTTTTCTGAATGAAAATCTCGGTGTTGCGGGTCGTGTTTTGCGGCAACGCCTGATCTTTCTTTGTCTTGCGCTTGCGAGTTTTGCCAGCCCGACAATTACAGCGGCCGGCGAATTGAACATCTACTCGCATCGCCAGCAGTTCCTGTTGCAGCCCTTCCTCGATGCCTTCACCGCTGAAACCGGTATCAGGACCAAGGTCGTCTATGCCTCTAAAGGACTGGCGCAACGTCTTCTCGCCGAAGGTGAGGCCAGCCCGGCCGACGTTATCCTGACGGTCGATATTGCGCGGCTCAACGAATATGCCGAACTCGATCTACTTGCGAAGGTGGAATCGCCGGTCTTGAAAGCCAACATTCCGGCCAGCCTGCGGGCAGGAGATAACCGCTGGTTCGCCTTTTCTACAAGGGCCCGCCTTGTCGCGACTTCGAAAGAGCGTGTCGCTGCCGATGCGATTGCAAATATTGAGGATCTTGCCAACCCGAAATGGCAGGGCAGGGTGTGTAGTCGCAAGGGAAGTCATGTCTACAATCGATCCCTGATGGCTTCTGTCATCGCCGCCAATGGGCCCGATGCGGCGGCTGAATGGGCGCAGGGGCTGGTGGCAAACTTCGCGCGTCGACCGCAAGGGAATGACCGCGCGCAGGCCAAGGCCGTCTTCGAAGGGCAATGCGACGTTGTCATCATGAACCATTATTATTTCGGCAAAATGCTGTATGGCGGCAAGCCGGAGCAGCGTGAATGGGCTGATGCCATCAGGCTGGTCTTCACCAACCAGGACGGTCGTGGCAACCATGTCAACATTTCCGGTGGCGGGATGGCCAAGCACAGCCCGAATCCGGACGCGGCGCGCAGGTTCCTTGAGTTTCTGACGATGCCAACGGCGCAGCAACTCTATGGTGAGGTGAATTTCGAATACCCGGTGAACCCCGACGTGGCGCCTGGCGGCGTGCTTTCCTCCTGGGGTGATTTCAAGCGCGATGATTTGGCGATCGAACGGCTTGCCGAGCTGGCTCCCGACGCCCAGAAAATCATCGACCGGGTCGGATGGTAGCCACTTTCCTGTCTTACTGGTCCGGACGACCGATCCGCCGCTTCGACGGCTGGTCGGTCGCCGCGACCGTGGCGTGCCTGATCATTCTCGGGCCCATCCTTGCGTTATGGCTTACGGCGCTTGGTGACAGTAAAGGGCTGTGGGGTCATCTGGTGACCACGGTGATCCCGCGTTATGTCGTCAACACGCTGTTACTGATGGCAGGCGTCGGCCTGTTGGCCTTGCTGTTCGGCGTCAGCACGGCCTGGGTAGTCAGTCGCTATGCGTTCCCTGGAAAGCGGGTATTTGAATGGCTTCTGCTTCTCCCCGCGGCGATACCCGCCTATATCATCGCCTATACCTACACCGATTTTCTCGAATATGCCGGCCCGGTACAGTCGATGCTTCGGGATCTGTTTGGCTGGCGCCGGCCGTCGGATTACTGGTTTCCGGAAATCCGTTCGCTCGGCGGGGCCGTCATCGTCATGGCATCGGTGTTGTATCCTTATATCTACATGGTGACGCGTATAGCCTTTCGCCTCACACCGTCGAGCCTTTTCGAGATCGCGCTTGTCCACGACAAATCCCAATTCTGGTCGGTAGGTCTGCCGCTTGCACGACCGGCAATCACGGCTGGGCTGGCGCTTGTCCTTATGGAAGTTGTGTCGGATTTTGGCACGGTCGAGTATTTTGCTGTGGAGACGTTGACGCTTGGGATATTCAATGTCTGGCTGGGGATGAACAACATTGTTGCCGCGGCGCAGATATCGCTTTTCGGTTTCGTTTTCATACTCTCTCTTCTTGGGCTTGAGCTTTACGCACGTTCGCGGCAGCGCTTTGGTGGCAGTGCCAAACCAGTGGTTGAACTGAAGCCGCTGCCTCTCGACTTAAAGGGACGAATCGCTTGCCAGCTTATCTGCGCATTGCCGCTATGCCTTGGCTTCGTGATCCCTGTTGGCGTGTTGCTGAAACACGTTCTGACCGCGCCTTTGACCGGCCAGTTTGGCCAGGTTTTTGAAACTGTGGGCGCTTCGATCCTCATGGCTGCCGCGGCGGCCATCATCATCGTTCTTGTCTCGACACTTGTGGTACTTGCCGCCACATATCGTGGCGGCGTGGCGCTGCGACGTCTGTCGATGGCGGCATCCAGCGGCTATGCCATTCCGGGAACAATGCTAGCCATCGGCGTTCTGATATTTGCCGGTGTCGTCGACCGTGCCTATGCCGATCTCGTGGGTAACCCAAGGGCAACGCTGCTTCTTGGCGGTGCCGGTATTCTCCTGACCGCCTATCTGGTGCGTTTTCAGGCGGTTGGATACGGGGCCATGATGTCCGGCATCAGGCGGCTTCCGGACAATATGATGAATGCCAGCCGGGTGCTTGGAAACGGGTTTGGAACAAGTCTGCGGCGGGTTGTGCTACCACTGTTGCGAAGCTCGATGCTGGCGGGAGGCCTTCTTGTGTTTGTCGACGTTATGAAGGAGCTGCCGATTACGCTTCTTCTTCGTCCGTTCGATTTCGAGACGCTTGCCACCTACACATATCAGTTTGCCAAGGACGAGATGCTCGAGGCTGCCGCTTTGCCGGCGCTGATGATTGTGATGGCCGGCCTGTTTCCGGTCATCCTGATGAACGGGATGCTGCGGCGCGCGGGCTAGACTTCCGGTCTGCCTCCGTGGTTAATTGGCGCGCCCTAGTTTCAGCGAAAGAAGGACAACGCCACCATGGCCGCAATCGCCTGTGTTGACGATCTCCGCAAACAGATGCAACGGCGCGTTCCGCGCATGTTCTATGATTACTGTGAAAGCGGGTCATGGACTGAGTCGACCTTCAACGCGAACGAGTCGGATCTTCAGGACATCAAGTTCCGCCAGCGTGTCGCCATCGACGTTTCCGAGCGAAGCACGGCGATGACCATGCTTGGACAGGAGGTGCCGATGCCAGTGGCGCTGGCACCGACCGGTCTTACCGGCATGCAGCATGCTGACGGTGAGATTCTTGCCGCACAGGCGGCGGAGGAATTTGGCGTTCCCTTTACCCTGTCGACGATGTCGATCTGCTCGATAGAGGATGTGGCGGAAAACACATCCAAGCCATTCTGGTTCCAGCTCTATGTGATGCGTGACCGGCAGTTCATCCGCAACCTTGTCGAACGCGCGCGGGCGGCCAACTGTTCGGCCCTGATGATTACCCTTGATCTGCAGATCATGGGACAACGCCACAAGGATGTCCGAAACGGGCTTTCGGCACCGCCGAAACTGACGCTGAAGAACATTGCGAATCTGGCGACAAAGCCGTCATGGTGCCTTGGCATGCTGGGAACGCGCCGCCGGGAATTCCGCAATATCGTCGGCCATGTTTCGGGTGTGAAGGACATGTCCTCGCTTGCCGACTGGACGGTCAACCAGTTTGACCCGCGGCTTTCCTGGGATGACGTCCGTGAAATCCGCAAGCAGTGGGGCGGCAAGATCATCATCAAGGGAATTCTTGATGTCGAGGATGCGAAACAGGCTGTCAATGTCGGTGCGGATGCAGTGATTGTCTCGAACCATGGCGGACGCCAGCTCGACGGCGCGCCGTCTTCGATCGCGGCGCTTCCTGCCATCGTCGACGCCATTGGCGACAAGTGCGAGGTCTGGATGGATGGCGGAATCAGGACCGGTCAGGACATTCTTCGCGCGGTGGCGCTCGGCGCCAAGGGCACGCTGATCGGCCGTGCCTTCCTCTACGGTCTTGGTGCCGGTGGCCGTGAGGGCGTCTCGAAGGTGCTTGAGATCCTGCACAAGGAACTGGACCTCACCATGGCTTTGTGTGGCCGGTCGAAACTTGCCGAAGTCGACGAGAGCATTCTGATCAGGTAGTGCGCCCTCCGATCACCGGAAGCTCGCGCGGGGCACGGCGTGTCAGGAGTTCCGCGCCGTTCTTCGTGATGATCAGGTTTTCCTCCGCCACCAACATCCGCTGTTCGCCATCAGATGAGATGTAGCTGACCGACGGTTCCAGCGTGATCACCATATCGGTGCGAAGCTGGGTGTGGTCCCATTGCGTGTGGGAAGGCGGTTCGGTCAGCTGGATGCCGAGCCCGTGACCGTAGCGTCCGACATCGCCGCCGCCCGGACTCCCGTCACGAAGCACCCGGTCCATCGCCGTGAACAGCTCGCTGGCCGATGTGCCGGGACGCGCCAGCGTCAGGGCAGCTTCAATGGCGTCATGAAGCTTCCGGTGCGCTTCCTGCGCCGCAGCGGAAGCGCTGACAATCGCGAAGTTGCGGTCGAAATCACAGAAATAGCCGTCCCATACGCACCCCGTGTCCAGCATCAGCACGTCGCCAGTTGCGAGCGGCCGTTCCTCCGGTGGCGCGATGATGTCGTTATAGCCTTCCTGCCCGGCGGTGCCGACAAGGTAGCTGACATCATCAGCCCCTGCGGCAAGAGCGGCCCGCTTGAATTCACGAAACAGCTCGGCAAGCGGCATGCCTTCCTCGACCCAGTGCGGCAGATCATCGAATACCTTGCAGACGATGCCGCATATGTGGCGGATCTTGGCGATTTCGCGTGGCGATTTCACCATCCGGATCCGCTGCACATCGGCTGTCATGTCGTGGAGCGCGATATCCGGCAGCGTCGTGCGAAGCGCCATCATGTCGGCTGCGGGCATGCGAAGCGCGGTCTCGCGACCCATCAGCAGCCCGAGCCGCTGTCCTGGCGCGGCGTGTTGACGGATAGTCGATGCCAGCAGACTCACGCCATCGTCGCTTTCCGCCGGGGCCGACCAGGTCAGCACGTCATCGACATGGCAGGATCGCATCAGCGGCCCGCCGATGCTGGGGATCACCGCGACGGGCTTACCGGTCAGCGGAAGAAGCACGTACCAGGGACGCGTGGGGCTCTGCCAGAACGGCGTCATGAAGCCGGTGAAGTAACGAATCTCCGCCTCGGACGCGAACAGCACCGCATCAACGGCCTCGCGGGCCATGGCGGCCTGAAGCGCGGCGCAGCGTGCCGCATATTCATCATCGGGGAATCCGCGTTCCGGTGTCGGTTTCATGCCGCCACCGTGCGGCGGTAGAAATCCGGATCCGTCGCCCCCTCGGTGCCGACGAGGAGTACGACCGAATCCGGCAAAAGTCCAAGTGACCGGCGTGCCGCCGGATCGGCATGGGCCATCAGCAGCGCGGCAAGGCCCGAGGTCGAGCATTCGCCGGCTTCGATGGACGGCGTACGGTTATGGAACCAGCGCATCAGCGGTGCCACCGCCTCGTCGCCGATGGTCACGCAGTGGCTGACCGTCGGCTTCAGAATGTCCCAGGCAAGGTCCGATACCTCGCCGCAGGACAGCCCGGCCATCAGCGTTTCCTCGGTAATGTCGACAAGCCGCGGCGTCCCGGCGACAAGGCTGTCGCGCATGCAGCTGCTCATATGCGATTCGACGGTAATCATGCTGCCAAGCGAACTGCCTGCGGCCTGCCACAGCGGCGCGACGATGCCGGCCGCGAGCCCGCCGACACCGACCGGAAGCATCGCATGGCTTGGCGCGCCGCCAAGCTGGTCGAGAACCTCGCGCGCCATGAGCGTGTAGCCCGACATCACCATCAGCGGCACATCGTGATACCCCTCCCATGAGGTGTCGGACACGATCTGCCAGCCATGCGCCGCAGCGTCCTCCTTGCAGGCGGCCAGCGACGCCTCGTAATTGCCGTTGATCCGGATGACATCGGCGCCATAGGCCGCCATCGCCTCCTCGCGGGCCTTGCTGACATGCGCGTGGATATAGATTTTCGCCGCGCAGCCGGCACGCGACGCGCCCCAGGCGACGGACCTGCCGTGATTGCCGTCTGTGGCGGTGGCGACGGTCAGGTCGGCGGCCCTGCCGCCGCTCGCCTCAAGCTGCCCGACAAGGGCGGCGACCGCATAGGCGCCGCCAAGCGCCTTGAAGGATCCGAGCCCGAAACGCACCGATTCGTCCTTGTAGACGACCCGCGCAACCCCGATCATCTCGGCGATTTCAGGAAGATCGTGGAGCGGCGTCGGGGCATATCCGGTCCAGCCGCCGATTTCCGCCTGCGCGCGGTCCATGACCGCCGCGTCGAGCGAGCCCTGCCGGTCGGGGAAGGCGGTCGCGGCATGCCCGGGATTTTCGTCGATGATGAAGGGGACGTCCAGCGCCGCCTCGATATGCCTGTTCATGTTGTGATGTTCCCCTGCCGCTCAGTAGCGGCCCTTTTGTTCGGCGCCGGCATAGAATATTTCCGACAGCTTTTCGTTGGTCAGGTCGCGGAAGGCGATGTCTTCCGGCCGCATCGGCTCTTGCGGTCGCGGCGCCTGCTCATGATAACCGAAACTGTCCGTGCCGCGCGCCGTCTGCACCCAGATCTTGCCGATCACCTGATCGACATTGGTGGCGATGTAGCTCTGTATGGCGAACCCGATCCGCCGGCTGCCGGACATGTTCGGTCCCGACCCGTGGACGATCCGCGGGTGATGAAGCGACAGCTGGCCGGGTTTCAGCGGCACCGCGACGGTGGCTGACTCGTCGATATCCGGCACCGTCTGGCCGCGGGTCAGGAGATTGTCCTCGCCATAGGTGTCGAAATGCTCGACAAGCTGCGCCTTGTGCGATCCCGGGACCATCCGTATGCAGCCATTCTCTTCGGTCACGTCGCTGATCGCCAGCCAGGCGGTCACCCAGTCATGCGGCTCCAGCCCGATATAGCGCGCGTCCTGGTGCCAGCTGATGAAGCCCTTCGTCTCGGGCTCCTTGATGAACAGCGTCGTGCCGGCGACGTTGATGTCGGGCCCGATCAGATCCTCCACGGCATCGAGGATCCGGCTGTCATGCGCAATCGAGTCCAGTACCGGAAGGACGTAATGCGCGTTGTTGCGGCCCGGGCCCTGCATCAGCTCGCCGTGGTCGGCCTCGGCCGCCTCAAGCGCGCTGCGGATCGCTGCCACCTCGTCGGCATCGAAGATGTCGATCGGCGCGATATACCCGTCGCGGTGATAGGCGGCCTGCTGCGCGCTCGTCAGTCGTTTCGGCATTGTCTTCAAATCCCTGTCGCCTGTCTTCCGCCCCGAGAGTGCCCCAGCCCGGCGCCCGCGGTAAAGTCCTATCAAACCGGATGTCGCGCCACTTCCCGCGACGGCGAATTTCGACTAGCGTTGCGGTTCGGATGACCGACGAGGTGTGATGATGAGCGGACACGGCTATGACAGCGGACGGCTGAACCTTCCTTTCGTGGGGCTGTGCAGCTTCGGCAAATATCCCTACCAGCCCGACTGGGACGCCATCGACGCCGATTTCGCGATTCTCGGCGCGCCGTTCGACTTCGGAACGCAGTTCCGTGCCGGCGCGCGGTTCGGCCCGCGCGGCATCCGCGAGGCCTCGACGCTGTTCTCCTTCGGCCATGCCGGCGCCTACGACCATGAGGACGACGTCACCTATCTGGAAACCGATGCGGTGCGGATTGTCGATATCGGCGATGCCGACATCGTCCATACCGACACGGTGAAAAGCCACGCCAATATCGAGGCCGGGGTGCGCGCCATCCTGAAGGCCGGCGCCGTTCCGGTCGTGCTCGGCGGCGACCATTCGGTGAACATCCCCTGCATCGACGCCTTTTCCGACCAGGCGCCGTTCCATCTCGTGCAGATCGACGCGCATCTTGATTTTGTCGACGAACGCCACGGCGTGCGCCACGGCCACGGCAACCCCATGCGCCGCGCCGCCGAGAAACCCTGGGTCACCGGCCTGTCGCAGATCGGCATCCGCAACGTCTCCTCGACCGCCCGCGACGGTTACGAGGACGCGCGCGCCATGGGATCCGACATCCAGTCGGTGCGCCAGTTCCGCGCCCTCGGGGTGGACGGCATGCTGGCCCGCATTCCCGAAGGGTCGCGTTATTACGTGACCATCGACATCGACGGGTTCGACCCGTCGGTGGCGCCTGGCACCGGCACGCCGTCGCATGGCGGCTTCCTCTATTACGAGGTGCTGGAGCTTCTCGACGGGCTGACGAAGCGCGGCAGCGTCGTCGGCGTCGACCTTGTCGAGGTGGCGCCGGACTACGACCCGACCGGCAGCACGACGACGCTGGCGGCGCAGATCCTTCTCAACCTGATCGGCCGCATCGCCGCGAACGGGTGAGGGGGGCTTAACGCCCCACGATCATCTCGTCCGTTCCGAACGGGAAGTTGGTGATGTTCTCGGCCCCGTCCTCGGTGATGATCAGGATGTCGTGCTCGCGGTAGCCGCCGGCCCCCGGCTCGCCCTCGGGAAGCATGATCATCGGCTCCATCGACACCACCATGCCCGGCTCCAGGACCGTGTCGATATCTTCGCGAAGCTCGACCGACGCCTCGCGCCCGTAATAGTGGCACAGCACGCCGAAGGAATGGCCGTAGCCGAAGGACCGGTATTTCAGAAGGTCCCATTCGGCATACATCTCGTTCAGCTCGGCCGCCACGTCGCAGCAGCGAACGCCGGGCTTCAGAAGCTCCATGCCGCGGACATGCACCGCGCAGTTCTTCTGCCACAGGTCGTAATGCGCGTTCGATGCGTGGCCGCAGAACAGCGTGCGCTCCAGCGCCGTGTAATAGCCGAACATCATCGGGAAGGTGTTGAGCGAGAGGATGTCGCCCGCCTCGACAACCTTGTTGGTCACCGGATTGTGCGCGCCGTCGGTGTTGATGCCCGACTGGAACCATGTCCATGTGTCCATCAGCTCGACGAAGGGGAAGCTGTCGGCGATGGCACGGACCATGGCGCCTGTCGATGCCAGCGCGATCTCATGTTCCGGCACGCCGGCCTTCACCGCCGCCATCAGCGCCCGCCCGCCGACGGCGCACATGTCGGCGCCCTTGCGGATCAGGACATGTTCCTCGGCGCTCTTGATGGTGCGCAGCGCCATCGCCGACGCCGCGCAGTCGACAAGCTCGACGCCCGGGAAATGCTCTTCGAGAAGCACCTTCAGGTCGAGGCTGACCTCGTCGAACTCGACGCCGAGGCGCTTCACCCCCTTCAGGAGGTCCTTCAGCGCGGTGAAATAGCTGTCGCGCCGCCAGTCGGTGTAGGTGACGTTGTCGCCGACCGACCGCCGCCATGGCTGGCCGCCGTCGATCGCCGCCGAGACGGTGGTGACGCC
>JAYYLR010000112.1:0-2717 GCA_036143955.1 Pseudomonadota bacterium
GTAGTCAAGACAGTCGGACACGTTCCAGTCACGGAATTCGGGATGAAGCCAGCTGTCATTCCAGCCCCGGAAACAATTGTCCGGATCGCGGTGGTATTTTCCGAGCCGCACACGCAGATCACCGCCGTCATAAGCCGTCCTGGCCTCGGCGATCGACGCCAGCCCCTCCGGTTCGGTGAAGAAATGCGGCGCCATCAGGACCACCCCCCACAGCCGCCTGTCCTCGACACTTCCGGCATGGATGGCGGCGATTGTCGCGCCGTCGCTGTGACCGACAAGAACAACCGCCGGCGCCGCCAGCGCATCGAGCACCGGCGCCAGGGTATCGGCAGCCTCGCGGGTCATGTAATCAAGCGGCCATGGCAGCGGCTTCGGATCGGACTGACCATATCCGGGGCGCGAGAAAGCGAAGACACCGCAGCCGGTCGCCCGGGCGAGCTGTTCCGGAAAGTCGCGCCAGAGCGCGACGCATCCAAGCCCCTCATGGAGCAGAACGATCGTCGGCGTGGCATCCGGCGATCCGGCCTTGCCGGTCCCGGGGGAGGGTCCCCACATGCCATATTCGATCCGATTTCCGTCAACCTCCAAAAACCCGGAGGCGCCATCCCGCCAGGCAAGACCTGCCATCACGCCTCCTCGCGAAGCTTGAACCGCTGAATTTTTCCCGTTGCCGTTTTCGGAAGATCGTCGACGATTTCAACCCAGCGCGGATATTTCCACTTGCCGATATCCGCCTGGACATGCGTCTTGATGGCCTCGCCGATGCCGTCTGCGTCGACATCGCCCTTCAGCACCACGAACGCCTTCGGCTTCAAGAGCCCGTCATCGTCGGTGGCGGGAACCACGGCGGCCTCGATAACGTCGTCATGCGCGGCTATCGACTGTTCGACTTCGAAGGGGGAGACCCAGATCCCCGACACCTTGAACATGTCGTCGGTGCGCCCGCAATAGACCAGCCGTCCGTCCTTGCGGCGTTCGTATTTGTCGCCGGTGCGGGTCCAGACGCCCTCGAAGGTGGCGCGGCTCTTGTCTCGCTGGTTCCAATATCCGTCAGCGGCGGAGTCGCCAGCGACCAGCAGTTCGCCGATCTCGCCGACCCCGACTTCACCTCCAGCCTCATCGACAAGCCGGATTTCATAGCCCGGAACGGCCACGCCGCTGGTTCCATAAACGACGTCACCTTCGCGGTTCGACAGGAAGATATGCAGCATCTCGGTCGACCCGACTCCGTCAAGGATGTCGACACCGGCCTTGGCAAGCCAGCCTTCGCCGACGGCCGACGGCAGCGCTTCGCCCGCAGAAATGCAAAGTCGCAGCGCCGACTCGATCCGGTCATCGCCGTCACGGGCCGCCAGCATGGCCGAGAACAGTGTCGGCACACCGCAGAACAGGGTCGGGCGTTCGTCGGTCAGGATTTCCAGCACCCCGTCCGGCGTGGGCCTTCCGGCAAGCAACAGCGTCGTGGCGCCGACCGACATCGGGAAGGTCATGGCGTTGCCAAGACCGTAGGCAAAGAAGATCTTTGCCGCCGAATAGACAAGGTCATCCTCGCGAATCCCCAGCACCTTGCTGCCATAGGTATCTGCGGTGGCACGAAGGCTGCCATGAACGTGAGTGACGCCCTTTGGCTGGCCGGTGGACCCGGATGAATAGAGCCAGAAGGCAACCTCGTCCGGCAGAACGTCAACCGTCTGCGCTGGTGCGTGGCCCTTGATGAATGTCTCGAAAGTGATGCTGCCCTCGGGAGCATCGCCGCCAATCACGACAACGGTGCGCAGGTAAGGGTTGTCGGCAAGAATGTCGGCAACAACGGGGTAGAGCGGCGCCGAGACGAACAGCGCCGCCGCGCGGCTGTCACGCAGGATACTGTCATAGATCGACGCCGACAGCAGCGTGTTCACCGGCACAGCAACGACGCCGGCTTTCAGCGCGCCCCAGAAAAGCTGCGGATATTCGATGGTGTCGAGACATAACATCGCCGCCCGCGACTCGCGCTGGATGCCGGCGGCCGCGAAAGCCCCGGCTATGCGCGACGACGCCTCGGAAAGTTCGCCGTAGGTCTGGCTTCTCCTTGCGCCATCGACTTCGCGGAAGGCCAATTTCCCGGCCCGGCCCACCGCGATATGCGAGTCGACAAAATAGGTGGCCGCATTGCCATGCGCGGATTCTGCTGCGCTCATTGTTTCCTCCTCCCTTCATGTCCGCCGGACCGTCTCGCGGGTCCGTCGCCGGACTCATCTTCCGGTAAATTCGATGGCACCATCCGGTAAAAAATATAGTATGTGCGCCGCGCCGCCGGAGACTGTCGGGTGATGATCGCTCGCCGGCGGATAGACATACCAGGCATCGCGGCCACCATCGAAGGCAGGCGCACCTTCAAGCGGGAACATCACGCCAATCTCGCCCGAGACGTGAATGTGATGCGGTCCGCGAATGTCAGCCATATGAACGACATCAACGCTGAAATGTCCGGCTTCCCGACCCGGTTTGACAGGTCGGCCGAATTTGATGCCGCCGGCCTCACGCGCGAGAAGCCATCCCTCGCTTTCGCCTGCGAGGATCAGACGACCGAGCGAATCGTGCATCTCGGAACCGTAGCCGAAGGCATCATTGAGGTCGGCCGCCAGCGCCGCATCTAGATCGCGGTCACCGACAAAGAACGCCACCTGCTGAACAAGCTGGCCGAATTCCGTGCGCGCATCCATCCCGTGTCACCC
>JAYYLR010000113.1:0-5082 GCA_036143955.1 Pseudomonadota bacterium
ATCAAAACCCTGCAACAGCGGATCGCTACCCATGCCGTCCATGTCCTGCCCCCGTTCTCGGTCGCCGCTAACCGCCCTCATGAATGTGAGGCCGGCAGGCCCGCAACCGACCACACCGACAATATAACCACAGCAATGAGGCAACCCGCCATCACCAGATTGATCGCGCGCTGCGTTCGTGGCGGCAGGTTCAGGCTGTTGATCTTCACCCCGGCATAGAGCCAGGCAAGATGAAGCGGAACCCAGATCAGGTTGACGATGACAAGCTTCAGCGCGGTCTCGACCGCGAAACTCTCCGGATAGAAGGCAAAGCTGCTGAACAGCGCGGTGTTCACCGCATAGGCCTTTGGGTTGATGAATTGCAGCGTAACACCGGCGGTGAAACCTGGCGCTGCGGTACGGATGAAGGCAATCGTCGCACCCGCCAGCGCGATGCGAAGCGCCAGATATCCGAGATAGGCGGAGGATGCGAACAGCAGCACGGTGCGCACAACGGGTTCGGCCAGGATCACCGCCGCAAGGCCGGAAATCACGGCAAGGCTGACAAGATTCGTGCCGGCACACAGCCCGGCCACATAGAACAGCCCCTTGCGCCAGCCGAAGGCGGCCCCCACACCGGCCGTCGACAGCACGCCCGGACCGGGCGTCACGATCAGCAGAAACACCGCCGCAGCGAAGGTCAGCATCTCTTAAGCGCCCCGGTCCGGAGACACAGCCTCCATCCAACGGAAAGGCACGTCGTCACCTATGGTCCTGCCGGACCTGTTGCTGGCACAGGGCATTTTCATCTCCGCCGAGGAATGAACGTCGCGCGGATGGTAAGGCGGGGACCGGCCCGCCGTCAAAGGCCGGTTGGGACCACCCTGGAAAGCGACACCACTCCTCAGCGATTGCCGAGTATCTCCTCGACCGTCGCCTGGCAGACATATCTCACCGGGGTGACCAGAACGAAACCTGCCGTGTGCCCGAGCATGCCGAACAGGCGGCCGTCGGGCAGCATTTCCCAGGTTATGCTCGGTGCGAGGCTGTAGCGCATGCCGTCACGCGTCTCGTACCCGCCGGCGGATCTGAGCCTTTCGGTCTGCCGTCGTTCGGCCGATGACCGGTGAAAGTGGATCGTCTTTGGAAACCACGCATCGAAAGCGCGAACGCTCACGAAGCCGGCCGTTGAATTGGTCTTGCGCCGACATTCCACGTCGGCATATGCCGCCGCCTGATTAACCTGGAACGCCGTGCTGACGGACACACTGAGGAAAATGAGTGCGAGTTTGACGTATCTGGACATTGACAGCCCTCCTTTGGCTGCAGCGCTCCCCCATCACCGGTTGTTTTGTCTCCCTTGGGGTGCACCCGGCCGATTTTGCCGTTGCGCCGGGATCAATTCCCACCATGCCGGTCATTCATCAAATGATCGATTGACGGCAGGCGTCCGGATTCAGAGGCCTGTGTCGAATGCCGCACATTTTTTTGTTTCCGGTGTGCGCACCAGCGCCTAGGCTCCTTGCGACCTGATCCTGGGAGGTATGTTCGTGTCGCTTCATCAGAAACTTCTTCAGCTTGAGGAAACCGGCAAGCCGATCCGGATCGGCATGGTCGGGGCAGGCAAGTTCGGCAGCATGTTCCTGGCACAGGTCCGCAAGCTTCCCGGCGTGCAGGTTGTCGGAATCGCCGACCTGTCCGTCGAAAGGGCGCGCTCGAATCTCGAATTCATCGGCTGGCCTGCGGGATCGCTCGGCGCAGGCTCGGCCGAGGATGCGGCGCGAACCGGCGGCATATTCCTGACCGAGGATGCGATGGCGCTTGCCGCCAGCCCGTTCATCGACCTGATGATCGAATGCACCGGCGACCCCGTCGCGGCGGTCGATCATATCGCCGCCAGCTTCGCATGCGGCAAGGACGTCGTGAATGTCACGGTCGAGGCTGACTCCTATTGTGGTGCCGGCCTTGCCAAACGGGCCCGCGACGCCGGGGTTCTCTATTCGCTTGCCTATGGCGACCAGCCGGCGCTGACGGCCGAGCTTGTCGACTGGGCACGCTGTTGCGGCTTCCGCGTCGCCGCTGCCGGCCGCGGGCATAAATGGCAGCCGGAATATCGCCTGTCGACGCCGGAAACAGTCTGGGAGCACTGGGGCCTGACGCAGGAACAGGCCGACCGTGGCCGACTCAACCCGAAGATGTTCAATTCCTTCCTCGACGGCTCGAAGCCTGCCATCGAGTCGGCGGCGATAGCCAACGCCACCGGCCTTGCCGTGCCGAGCGCCGGGCTTGCCTTTCCGGCCGGCGACGTCGAGGCCATTCCCGAGCTGATGCGCCCACGCGCCGAGGGCGGCGCGCTGGAAAGCGCCGGCATGGTCGAAGTGATCTCCTCACTACGCGAGGACGGCAGCCATGTCGGCTATGACATCCGGCAGGGGATCTGGGTCTGTGTCGAGGCGGACACCGACTACATCAAAAACTGCTTCGAGGAATATAACGTCGTGACCGACAGTTCAGGCCGCTACTGCTCGATGTACAAGCGTTTCCACCTGATCGGGCTTGAGCTTGGCATGTCGGTGGCGCATGTCGGTGCGCGGCGCGAGACAACCGGCACGCCGACGCATTTCATCGGCGATGTCTGTGCTGTGTCGAAAGGCAGGCTCCGGGCCGGCACCGTCCTTGACGGTGAAGGCGGCGCCACAGTCTATGGCGGCCTTCGCCCGGCGGCGCAGTCGACGGCAGGCCGTTATCTGCCGCTCGGCCTGTCACATGGCGCCGTACTGAAGCGCGATATCGAGCTTGACGAGATCATCACGCTTGACGATGTCGAGGTTGACAGTACACCGCTGGCCTTCACGCTTCGGGCCGAAACCGAAGCGCTCCTGGACAGCTGATCCGGTGGCGCTTGTTGAACGAAACTTTCTATTTTGGGTGATGTCATGTTCGTGATTTCAGGCGCTACCGGACGCACCGGCGCCGCGGCGGCGAGAAGCATTCTTGAAGCAGGTCATGATGTTCGTGTCCTCGTTCGCACAGATGACTCGGCCAGATTATGGACAGACCGCGGCGCCGAGGCGGTGATTGCCGATTTCACAGACGGTCCGGCGATGAAGACGGCGATGAAGGGCGCGAGCGGCGTCTATCTGATGACGCCGCCGCTGGCATCAGCCGAAGACCTACTTGCCGAGCGGGTGCCGATCGAGACCAACATGATTGAGGCGGTGCTGGCGGCCGACCTTCGCCATGTGGTGATTCTCTCGGCCTTTGCAGCGCATCTTTCGGCAGGCACCGGCCAGATTGTGGGCCTGCATCGCATGGAAGACCGGTTTGCCAACGCCGGGATCAGCTTCACCTCACTGCGTGCCGCCTTCTTCATGGAGAACTGGGCGCCGGTCCTGGCAAAGGCGGTGACGGACGGTGTGTTGCCAAGCTTTGTTCACCCGCTGGACCGGAAAATCGAGCAGGTGAGCACCGCTGACATCGGCCGCGCGGCCATTCGCGCGCTCACCAACCCGATCAGTGGGCAGCGTTACGTCAGTGTTGCCGGGCCGGAAGCAATTTCGGCGAGCGACGTGGCGCTCGCGATTGCCGGGACGATCGAACGTGCCGTGAACCCGGTCGCACTCGCCGCTGACAGCTGGGATGCCATCTGGGCCGGTCTCGACTGGTCGGAAGATCGTCGGCGTCTCTATGCCGAATTCTTCGCAAGCATAAATGACGGCACCGCCGCCTTCGATCCGGCCGACGAGCTGTGGCGCGGCAAGGACATCATTGCCGACGTCGCGGCGCGCATGCTGAACGCAGGCTAGGCATCTTCAGCGCGGGGTTCAGGAATGGGACTGAAAAAGGCGATAAGACGGCGACTGCGAAGCATGGGCATGCTTCGCGACGTTGAAGCCGTGAAGATCGAACAGGCCGCCCGCTATTTTGCGATGTTCGGCGGCGTTGTCGCCCATGGGCCGTTTTCCGGCTTCCGGATGCAGCAGACACAGTATTGGAGCCATTACGACGCCACCGCAAAGCTGTTCGGTCTCTATGAGAAGGAGGCCGCCGACAGGCTTGTCACGCTTTCGGCTTCTCATCACACCTTCATCGACATTGGCGCGGCCGACGGCTATTTCGGTGTCGCGGCGGTATGCTGTGGCCATTTTCAGCAATCCGTCTGTTTCGAGATATCGCCGGCAGGCCGACAGAGCATCCGCCATGCCGCAGAGCTCAACGGGGTTGCCGAAAGGGTGGATATTCGCGGCGTGGCGGATGCCGCGGAACTGAAGAATGTCATCGACCGGTGCCCGGGACCGGCCGCAGTGCTGATTGACATCGAAGGCGCCGAGTTCGCCTTCCTAACTGACGAGGTCATCGACAGCCTCACCTCCTGCCATGTGATCATTGAACTTCATGACTGGCTGATGGAGGATGGTGCGGCGCTCAGAGCCGGCCTCATGGACCGACTCTCCGGACGGTTCCGAAGCCATATTGTCCACACCGGCGCGCGCGATCTCTCCAACTCTCCGGAATTGGCCAACCTTCCGGACTCAGAACGCTGGCTCATCTGCGATGAAGGCCGCGGCCGCAGCATGGAGTGGCTGTTCCTCGAACCGATCTGCTGATGACAGCATTTATGAATTTCTGCTAATTCTTCCCATGCTCATGCCCGATTGTGGCGCGGCAGTTTGTGACGTTCATTTCCAGGACCCCGCGGATGGCATCCACCATTCTCGTTACCGCCGCCGACGGCAGATATCATGAATCGGTCATGGACCTCGTTCGGTCTGTCAGGGCGACCGGCTTCGAATGCGATATCGGTATCATTGATTCCGGGCTTCCGGACGAATTCGCCGCTTTCGCCGCGGACTAGAACTGCCTGATCCACCAGACATCGCTCGACGGCGCGCTTCAGGCGGCAGCCCGCGATGTGCCTCAGGGATGGAAAGCGGCCCTGCTGAAACCGCATATACGCGATCTCTTCACCGGGTATGAGACCTACATCTTCCTTGATGCCGACACCTGGGTGCAGCAACGCTTTGCGCTCGATTATCTGCAGACCTACAGCCGCGACGGCAGCCTTGCCATCGTGTCGCAACGAAGCCGCTTTCACGAATGGGA
>JAYYLR010000114.1:0-25874 GCA_036143955.1 Pseudomonadota bacterium
CAACGCCGGTCTGTGATGGGACGCGTCAATACTCGATATGCGGCTTCTACCGGGAATTTGACGATGTTGGTCTTCCGGCATCAACCTCCCTTGCGAGGTCGATAACCGTCAACATGGATCGTTTTCGGGAATTTTGCTTGGCGCCCTGAGGTGTTTTGGCGAGGTCCCTATCTTACCGCAGCCATTGAATTATTATCCGGAAGCCCATATAACCGCCTCATGCCGAAAGTAAGTCGGCCAGGGTTCTGTTTTCGGGTGCTGGATTGGGAAAATGGACAACGTGGAATTCGCGCAGGCGCGCAAGACAATGGTTGACTGTCAGATCAGGCCAACGAAGGTGACCGACGATCGCGTTATCGAGGCGTTTGGCGCGGTCCCGAGGGAGGCGTTCGTCGGGCGTCACCAGCGGGCGATTGCGTATATCGACGAGGATCTTCCTGTCCCTGGTGGCCGGTGCATGATGGAGCCGATGGTTCTTGCAAGGTTGATCCAGGCGCTTTCGGTGGATGCGGACGACAATGTTCTCGTGATTGGCTGCGGCACAGGTTACAGCACCGCCGTTCTGGCACGTATTGTTGCTTCTGTTATCGCAGTTGATACCCGCTCGCAGCTTGTTGAGAAGGCACAGGAAACGCTCGTGTCTATCGGAACTGACAACGCGGTGGCCCTGAAGGGACGTCTGACCGACGGGTTCGCGAAGGAGGGTCCCTATGATGCCATCCTGATTGAGGGGGCGGTCGAAACGGTTCCCGATCAGATACTGGCCCAGATGTCGAGCGAAGGCAGGCTTGTCGCCGTGTGGCGCCCGGACGGGCATCCTGTGGGCGTGGCCAGTCTCTGGAGCAAGGCTGGAGACGGTTTTTCACGCATGCCCTTGTTCGATGCCCAGGTGCCGCTTCTTGACGAATTCCGCGCAAAACAGGAATTTGTCTTTTAACGAACCGTTCGCCAGGTGAGGGACTTGTGCTTGCGGTAGCTTTTGAAATGGAAGCACATGCGAAAGCTCAATCGCCTAACGCCATGTTTTTTGATTATCGCATCGATCCTGATCGCCGCGCCGCAAACCGGTGCCGCGACACTTGACGAGACACTTTCAGCCGCTCTCGGCAACAGCCTGTCTCTGCAATCCTCGCGTCAGGAATGGCTCGCCGCGCGAGAGGAAATCGGTACAGCGATATCGACCTCCGAATGGCGCAGCAATGGAACATTCACCGGTTCGCACACCAAGAAGGACGCTGCCACTGCCGGCAAAGGCGGCTTTCTTGATTCACAAAGCGTCAATGCCACTGTCAGCCTTTCAAAGAACATATATGACGGTGGCCAGACCAGTCAGACGACACAGCTGCGGCAACTGCAGCTGGACGTTGCCGAAGCAAAGCTCCGTAGCTCCGAACAACAGGTTCTGCTGACCGCCATCCAGACATATCTATCTGTCTTGAAGGCGCGTCAGGAGGTTGAACTCAACAAAACCAACGTGACCCGTCTGAAAGAGCATGTCGCCGCCGCGACGGTAAGGCTCGAGGCGGGTGCGTCGACGCAGACCGCAGTGGCGCAGGCCGAGTCGCGCCTGTCACGAGCAAGAACCACGCTGGTTGCATCATTGAGCACGCTCAGCAACGCCGAGGATGCGTTTCTCTCGCTGACCGGTATGGAAGCCGGGCCGGTCGACTCCGACATCGACGAAGGCATGCTTTCCATGACGTTGCTTGAGGCTGACGACAGCGCCAGGCGCAATCACCCTTCGGTAACATTGGCGCGGCTAAGCGTTGACGTCGCACGCCAGCAGTTCAATACGCTTCTCGCCAGTGTGCGTCCGACCGTCGCCTTTTCGCTGAAGGCGACCGAGTCCATGGCCGAGGGACGACAGAGCGACAAGACCGAGCTGTCCGCGCAGCTTCAGCTTTCGACACCGCTGATGCCGACGCTATCGATCCGGGCCAAGTCCCGCGGCCTGTCCGCCAGCCTTGAGGCAGCCAAGCTGGCACGCGACGAAGCCATCCGCAAGGCGAGCCTCGACGTCAGGAATGCATTTCGCAACCTTGAAACGGCGCGCGCCCAACGCGAATCGATGGTGGTGGAGCTGAGAGCGCTGCGTCTTGCCGCCCAAGGCATCAATCATGAATTTGAGTTTGGCCGCAAGACGACCCTCAATGTTCTTGATGCCGAGCGCGACGTGAATGATGCTGAAATACGCCGTGTTGATGCCGAGCACGGTGCTTTGATGGCTGCATTTCGCCTGCGTGCCGCGATCGGCACTCTGACGGTTGAAAGTTTCGGCCTTGAGGGTGTTTTCGGTCCGCTTGAGGAAATGCAGCCGGTGCAGCCACGCTTCAAGCGCTGGATCCCGCTTGAAGTGGAGTGGCCGGATGAAGAGAAGACAGGCGCCATCGAGATCCTCGGTGAGTCTGAATTGGACTTGGCGCTTCCCGAAACAGCCGCACCATCTGAACCCGAAGCCGCGCCGCTCGACACAACCGATGTGGTTGCGGCATCGCTCCCGCCGTCACCCGAAGACAGTGGTGGGATTGTCTGGAACATACAGACAACGCCAGAATGACCCGACACGGGAACCGTTGTTGACGCAAAAGGAAGAGGTGGCCTTGTGAGCAAAGATCGTCGTCTTGAAGATGATGATGCCATGGACGCCATTCGCGCGCTCGTTGAATCGAACCGCAACAGCCTCGCCATGATGAATGACGAGGTCCTTGAACTCGACGATGTCGTCTGGCGAAGCCCGTCACGGCTCGCCGTTGATCCTACGGAAACCATTTCCAGGCTCGCTGAAGAGGCCGACAAGGTTGCGCGCGGGGATGTATCTTCGCTCCCTCAGGCGACCATACTGCGTGAGAAAAGTCCGCATGAAGCAGCTGGAACACGCCCGCGCCGCGCAACCGCGCCGGAGCCTCAGCCTCAGGAACAACGCACAGATCCCAGATTCGAGCTCGAGCAGGCCGAAACCGGCATACGCGCGCTGATGAAACAGGCCCTCAGGGAGCAGGGCAAGGTGGATGAGGAAGGGCGTATCCTCGTGTCCGAGGATGAGCTTCGGGCCATGGTGCGGGCGCATATAGACCAGTGGCTTGCGCAGCAATCGGACGCACCGGCGGAAGATGCGTTGCACGGGCCGGATGATTTGCGTAAAACCTCGCTTCAGCAGGGCACAGAAAACCAGGATTGATAACCGTTATCGTCGAACACATCCCTTAAGGTCCTCGGACGCGTTCAGGGATGCAGGGTCGGCCTATCATCAGAACAGATCATGTCAGAAACCGAACTCGCCAAGACCTACGATCCCAATGCCATCGAAGATGGCTGGTACGAACGGTGGGAGGCCAGCGGCGCCTTCGCCTGCGACCCGGCGTCCGCGGCAACCCCCTACACAATCATGATGCCGCCGCCAAACGTGACCGGCAGCCTTCATATGGGGCATGCGCTGACATTCACGCTCCAGGACCTGCTGATCCGCTTTCACCGGATGCAGGGGCGGGACACGCTCTGGCAGCCTGGACAGGATCATGCCGGCATTGCCACGCAGATGGTCGTCGAGCGCCAGCTTGCCGAGCAGAACATCGACCGGCGCGACATGGGACGCGAGGCGTTCCTCGAGAGGATGTGGGAATGGAAGGTGGAATCCGGCGGCACGATCCAGCGCCAGATGCGCCGCCTTGGCGCATCACCGGACTGGGAGAGAAACAGGTTCACGCTTGATGACGGTTTGTCACGTGCCGTCGTGAAGATTTTCGTCCAGATGCACCGCGACGGCCTGATCTATCGGGACAAGCGGCTGGTCAACTGGGATCCCAAGCTGTTGACGGCGATTTCCGATCTTGAGGTGGAGCAGCGCGAGCAGGAAAGCTCGATGTGGCATCTGAAATACCGGCTCGAGGGATCGGAGGACGAATATATCTCCATCGCCACGACCCGTCCCGAGACGATGCTTGGCGACGGTGCCGTGGCTGTCCATCCGGACGATGAACGCTATAAGCATCTTGTCGGCCGGATGGCGATCCTGCCGTTGTCGAACCGGCCGATCCCGATCATTGCCGATGAATACCCGGATCCGGAAAAGGGTTCGGGTGCGGTGAAGATCACGCCGGCACATGATTTCAACGATTTCGAGGTTGGCCGGCGTCATGACCTGCCGCTCATCAACCTGATGACGGCGCATGCCACCATGGAAGTCATTCCGGAAATACCGGAAAAATACCAGGGTCTCGACCGGTATGAAGCGCGGCGCATGATCCTCGAGGACATGGCGGCCGAAGGCCTTCTCGAACGCGAGGAAAAGGTCCTCAACAGCGTGCCGCATGGCGATCGTTCCGGCGTCGTCATCGAGCCTTGGCTGATGGATCAATGGTACGTGAATGCCGCCGAGCTGGCCAAGCCGGCAATCGCGGCTGTCGAGGAAGGACGTACCCGCTTTGTCCCCGAACGCTGGTCGAAGACCTATTTCGAATGGATGCGCAATATCCAGCCCTGGTGCATTTCGCGCCAGCTGTGGTGGGGGCATCGCATTCCGGCATGGTACGGCCCTGACGACATGATCTTCGTCGAGGAGACCGAGGAGGCGGCGCTGGCCGCCGCGCGGGCGCATTACGGGAAGGACGCTGAACTGCGGCGTGACGAGGATGTTCTCGACACCTGGTTCTCGAGCGGTCTCTGGCCGTTCTCGACACTTGGCTGGCCTGACGAATCGGAGGCCGTCGCACGTGATCTGGCGCGTTACTATCCTGGCGACGTTCTTGTCACGGGATTCGATATCATCTTCTTCTGGGTCGCCCGCATGATGATGATGAGCATGTATGCCATGGACGGTGTTGTGCCGTTCCGCGACGTCTACATCCATGCCCTTGTCCGTGACGAGAAAGGGCAGAAGATGTCGAAGTCGAAGGGCAATGTCATGGACCCGCTCGACCTCATGGACCAGTATGGCGCCGATCCGCTTCGCTTCACGCTTGCGGCGATGGCGGCACAGGGGCGTGACATCAAGATGTCGACGACCCGGCTTGAGAGCTACCGGAACTTCGCCACGAAAATCTGGAATGCCTGCCGCTTCCTGCAGATGAACGGCTGCACGCGCGGGTCCGAGGGCTTCGACCTCGCAAATGTGCAGGAGCCGGCCAACCAGTGGATCGTCGCCGAGTATAACGACGCCATCGACCGGGTCACGACGGCCATCCAGAACTACCGGTTCAATGAGGCCGCCGACGCGCTGTACAGCTTTGTCTGGCATTCCTATTGCGACTGGTATGTCGAGCTCATCAAACCGCAGCTTGACGGTGAGGCCGAGGAAACCCGTGCCACGGCAGCGGAAATCCTGCGCGGCGCGATGCGTCTTCTTCATCCCTTCATGCCGTATCTGACCGAGGAGCTGAACGAGAAGATCTTCGGAAGTGCCGATATGATGATCTCGCAGAGCTGGCCTTCAGGCGTTGAAAGACCGGAAACGGAAGCTCCAGATGAGATAAGATACCTGATTAATCTTATCGGTGAAATCAGGTATATACGCTCTGAAATGAATGTACCGCTTTCAGCAAAGCCCGTGCTGCAGCTTCGCGGAACGTCCGATCTCCAGAACCGCGCCATCGAAACCAACAGGGCGGCGCTGCTCAGGCTCGCCAGGCTCGACAGCTTTGAACCGGTCGAGAACTTCGGCGAGGGAACGGCGCGTGGAACGGTTGACGGTGTCGATATCGGGCTGCCGCTTGCCGGCATTCTGGATCTGGATGCCGAGCGGGCGCGCCTTGAAAAGGCGATTGGCGGCGTTGCCGCCGAGATCGACAAGATTGCGCGCAAGCTCGACAATCCCGGTTTCGTCGCCAAGGCGCCGGAAGAGGTTGTCGAGGAAAACCGCCGGCGGCTCGACGAAGAGACATCGCGTCGCGGCGCGCTCGAGGCGGCACTCGCAAGGCTTGACTGACGTCGTTGCGGTGCGTCCCCAAACTGCCTAAAGTTACGGTCCCGAAATTCTGGGCCGCATTGGAAAAACTTCGTAGCGACATACAGGGCTGACATGAAAAACTCAAAGACCGTGCTGATCGACAAGAACCCGGGCCGCAACTGCCAGACATTTGGCGTCGCGCGCGAACTCGGCACCTCGGTCGACCTCATCCATGAGCCGTCTGTCGGCGTTGTCGGCACGAAGGGCGATTCGCAATGCTACATCGGTGTCGGTGCCAAGGTGGCGACAATCCATGACGCACTTCGCGCGCGCATCGGCGAGGAAGCCGGCAAGATGTCGATGCGGCTGGTACAGCCGGAATTCACCATCGCCACCTCGGACGGCATTCGCAACGGTACAAAGGAGATGCGCTATTCGCTGATCGGGCGTGAGGTCACGAACGACTCCCTGTGCGAACATTTAAGCGCGTCCGGCCTGGAAGGCGTTATCGCGGTCGTCGCCTGCGACAAGCCGCCTGTCGGAACGCTTGCCGCGGTCCTCGAGCATAACCGTCCGGCCGTCATCATGTCCGACGGGTCGATCCGTCCGGGAAAGGATTCGGCCACAGGAGAGCCGATCGACATCATCACCAGCTATCAGCTTGCGGGGAGCGACGATGATGACCTGAAGCGCCGCATCGCGCTTGAAAGCTGTCCCGGGTTCGGCAGCTGCGGCGGCATGTTCACCTACAACACGATGCAGACCTTCATCGGCGTTGTCGGCATGCAGCCGCTTCACATGGTATCGCCGGCCTCGCAGGACGAGCGCCGGATGACCGAATTCCCGAACCAGCTGATCGACTGTCTTGAAAACATGATCGCGAAGGACATCAAGCCGCGCGACATCGTCACAAGCCAGTCGATCCGCAACGCCATCATCGTCGCCATGGCGGTCGGCGGTTCGACGAATGTGATGCTTCATGCGCCTGAAATCGCCCGCGCCGCCGGCTATTCGGATTTCACCCGCGACGTGATGAGCGCCGAGGAATTCAATCACCTGTCGAAGAATGTCGTTCCGGTGATCGTCGACGCACGGCCGTTCGGCCGCTATTCGATGGTCGATATCGATGGCAAGGGCGGCGTTCAGGTGTTCGTGAAGGACCTTCTCGATGCGGGCCTTCTCAATGGTGATGTCCTGACCTGTACCGGCGAGACCCTCGCTGAGCAGATTGCGCGGCTTGATCCGCCGGCGCCGGACGGCGACGTGATCCACCCGGTGTCCGCACCTTACAAGCCGACAGGCGGTCTTCGTGTTCTCGGCGGCAACCTCTCGCCCGAATTCAGCGCCGTTCTGAAGCTTGCCGGTGTCGAGGGCGGTTTGGAGAACAATATATTCGCCGGAACCGCGCGGATTTTCGACGGCGAGCAGAAGCTTCTCGAGATGCTCGACAGCACGCCGGAGACATTTCAGGACGGCGACATGATCGTTGTTCGCTATGAAGGGCCGGTTGGCGGCCCGGGTATGCCGGAAATGCTGGATTCGACCTCGCGGATCACCGCCCTGTGCCGTGAACGCGGCATTGTCGTCGGCCTGATGACCGACGGCCGCTTTTCGGGCGGATCGGTTGGCCTTGTCATCGGTCATGTCGGTCAGGAGGCCGCTGTCGGCGGTCCGATCGGTCTGCTCGAGGATGGTGACCAGGTGATTGTCGATCTGAACAGCAACGAGCTGAACTGCCCGCAGCTAGACGATCCACAGGTGCTTGCCGCCCGCAAGGCACAATGGGATGCGGCCGTCGAGGCGAATGGCGGCACCCATCCGTCGGTCGGAGATGCGAATACACGGCTTCTCAACAGGATGCGTTGTTCCGCGGTTTCGGCTGTTCAGGGGGCCGGCATGCACCCCGGCGGGTCGCTGTTTGTTCCGGAGCCCCGCGCGGCGGTTGCCACCGACTTCACGCCGGCGAACCGGCACCGCGGAATCTAGGCCGCAAGTTCCACCCAAACAGGCGTGTGGTCCGACGGCTTTTCAAGGCCGCGCGGGCCGCGATCCACCCCTGCGCCTGCAAGGCGGTCGGCCGCTTCCGGCGACAGCAGCAGATGGTCGATCCGAACGCCATTGTCCTTCTGCCAGGCGCCGGCCTGATAGTCCCAATAGCTGTACATCACCTCGCTCGGGTGCAGTGACCTGATGGCGTCAACATAGCCGTCGTGGCAGATGCGGGAAAAGGCGGCGCGGCTCTCGTCACGGGTGAGGGCGTCGCCTTCCCAGCCGGCAGGATCGTAGCAGTCGATATCCTGCGGGATCACGTTGAAATCCCCACCAAGGACGACCGGCATTTCGGATGCCAGCAAATGTGCGGCCCGCGCGCGGAGGCGCTCCATCCAGGCAAGCTTGTAGTCGAATTTCGGCCCCGGCGCCGGATTGCCGTTCGGAAGATAGATCGTCGCCACCCGCACACCGTCGACCGTCGCCTCCATGTAGCGGGCCTGCTCATCCCCGTCATCGCCGGGCAGCCCGCTATGGACATCCTCCAGCGGATGGCGGGAAGCGATGGCGACCCCGTTGTAGCTTTTCTGGCCGTGATAGACGACGTTCCATCCGATCTCGCGATAGAGATCCTCCGGAAAATTCGGGTCCTGGGTCTTGGTTTCCTGGATCAGAAGGACATCACAGGCGCCGGACGACAGATAGGACAGGACGTGGTCCTGGCGGGCTTTCGCCGAATTCACGTTCCAGCTGGCGATGCGCATCGTTCAGACGGAGAAGGACGTGCCGCAGCCGCAGGATGCGGTGGCGTTTGGATTGCTGACGGCGAAATAGGCGCCCATGAGGTCCTGCACATAATCGAGCTCGGCACTGTCGACGAGCTCCAGTGACATTTCGTCGATCACGACCTCGACACCATGGCTCGTAAACCCGTGGTCGTCGTCCTGGCGGGAATTGTCGATGCTGAATTCATACTGGAAACCCGAACAGCCGCCACCATTCACAGCAACGCGGAAAAAGCTGCCTTTCGGCTCGTTCTCGAGCATCGCCTCGATTCGCTTCGCGGCGGACTCGCTGAGGCCGAATGAACCGGTATTGATTTCGCTTTCTGCAGGCGCTGTGCTCATCCTTGATCCCCGGTCGTGTGGGCAGGCTGGAAACTTAGATCAATATGAAGCGTCCCCTGCGGCAAATCAAGCTGCCAGCTGGCCGCGGGCAGGCTCCGGCCGGGTGGTTTGCAATTGAGAAAATCCTGACCAGCGCCTACATTGGCGCCATCCTTTTTGTCAAGGAACGGACCGGGCCATCGTGACCTCGCAATCAACAAGCCACGACATCGAGACGCGCGATCTGGCAGTGTTTGCCTGTCACGGACCACAGAGCCGTGGCCGGGCGCATGAGGAGCCGTCGTCCGAAACTCACGCGCCGTCACCCGGGGGCAGAACACCTTTCCAGCGCGACCGTGACCGGATCCTGCATTCCGCGGCCTTCCGAAAGCTCAAGCACAAGACACAGGTCTTCGTCTACCACGAGGGTGACTACTTCCGGACGCGGATGACGCATTCGATAGAGGTGGCGCAGATTGCTCGGTCCATGGCGCGTGCGCTGAAGCTGAATGACGACCTCGCCGAGGCGGTTGCCCTCGCGCATGACCTTGGCCACACCCCTTTCGGTCATGCCGGGGAAGAAGCGCTTGGCAGGTCGATGCAGGAATTTGGCGGTTTTGACCACAATGAGCAGACGCTTCGTGTTCTGACCAGCCTTGAACACCGCTATGCCGATTTCGACGGCCTGAACCTGACCTGGGAAACGCTCGAGGGCGTGGTAAAGCATAATGGCCCTCTTCAGGGCCCGGACTCTGTCAGACCCGCTGTTGCGGCGCTGAATGATGAAATCGACCTCGAGCTTGGGCATTATCCGTCTGCCGAGGCACAGCTTGCCAACCTCGCCGACGACATCGCCTATCTGTCACATGATTTCGACGATGCGCTGCGTGCCGGACTGTTCGGCATCGACTCGCTTGTCGACCTGCCGCAGGTCGGGCCCATCCTGAAAGGCATCGCAGGGCGTCACGGCGACCTTCCGGTACAACGTCTCACGCATGAGATGGTGCGGCGGCTGATTTCGGTCTTTGTTGAGGATCTTCTTAACCAGACGGCCTCGAACCTCAAAGACCTCGACGCCGGGTCTGTTGAAGACATCCGGTGCGCCGGCAGGCCGGTGGCCGCTTTCAGTCCGCAGATGGCAAAGGACCTCGAGACAATCCGCTCGTTCCTCTTCACCAACATGTGGCGGCACTACAAGGTCAATCGCATGACGAGCAAGGCGAAACGGGTGGTGACAGACCTGTTCGATTTGTTTATGTCCGAGACCAACACGCTTCCCGATGAATGGCAGCGCGGCGAGTCGGGGAGCATCGATGCCCTGTCCGCCGCCGACCGAGCGCGGGTGATAGCAGACTATATTGCCTCGATGACGGACCGTTACGCCATTCTGGAACATGAACGCCTGTTCGAGCCTGGCCCTATTTTGAGATAGCCATGAACATCTTCACCCTCTTCGAGACCGAATTCGCGACCATTCTGCGCTCGCTTCAGGAACAGGGACGTCTTCCTGCCGATCTTGACAGTGGGCGTGTCGTATTCGAACTGCCACGCGAGATCTCGCACGGTGACGTTGCCTGTAATGCCGCCATGGTGCTGGCGAAGCAGGCTTCGACGAAACCGCGCGACCTGGCCGAACGGCTGGTTCCCGAATTTCAGAAACTGGACGGGGTAACGGCGGTCGAGATTGCCGGCCCCGGATTTATAAATCTGTGCGTCGAGCCACGTCTCTGGACAACGGAAATCGATGCCATCATCGAGGCCGGCACGGATTACGGTCGCAACCAAGCGGGTGGCGGCAGGCCGATCAACGTAGAATATGTTTCGGCGAATCCAACCGGCCCGCTTCACGCCGCGCATGCGAGAGGCGCCGTTCTCGGCGACGCCTTGGCCGGTCTTCTCGGTTTCTGCGGCTGGAAGGTGACCCGCGAATATTACATCAACGACGCCGGTGCGCAGGTCGATGTGCTGGCGCGCTCAGCCTATCTCAGATATTGCGAAGCGCTTGGCCGCGAAATTGGTGACATTCCGTCCGGTCTTTACCCTGGGTCGTATCTTGTCGATGTCGGAAAGGCGCTTGCCGCCGAATTTGGCGAGACATTCCTCGACAGTGACGAGGCGGAGTGGCTTGCCCCCGTGCGTAGCTTCACGATTGATGCCATTCTTGTCGGCATCCGCGAGGATCTGCAGGCACTCGGGATCAGGATGGATCTCTTCTCCTCCGAGCGTGCCCTTGTCGATAGCGGTGCCGTGCAGTCGGCGATCGACAGGCTGCAGGATGCCGGTCATGTGTACCGGGGCATATTGGAGCCGCCGAAAGGCAAGGAGCCCGAAGACTGGGAACCGCGCGAGCAGCTTCTGTTCCGTGCATCCGCTTTTGGTGACGACACCGACCGGCCTTTGCAGAAATCAGACGGCAGCTGGACCTATTTCGCCTCCGACGTGGCCTATCACATGGACAAGCTCGACCGCACCGGCGGGCCGCTCATCAACATCTTCGGCGTCGACCATGGCGGCTATGTCAAACGCATGATGGCTGCTGTCGAGGCGCTGTCTGGCCGCAAGGGCCAGCTGGACATTCAGCTGTGCCAGCTTGTCAACCTGATGGAAGACGGCAAGCCGGTAAAAATGTCGAAACGTGCCGGAACCTTCGTGACGGTGCGGGATGTTATCGACGCTGTCGGGTCGGACGTCATCAGGTTCATCATGCTGACGCGGCGGAGCGAGCAGACGCTCGATTTTGACTACGCCCGGGTCACTGAACAATCCCGCGACAACCCGGTTTTCTATGTCCAGTACGCGCATGCCCGCGCCTGTTCCGTTCTCAGGCAGGCAGAAGCGCAGGCGGAAGGCGAAGCAGCCCTGCATCAGTTGACCGACCCTGCGGAGATGGCGGTCATCAGGCTTCTCGCCGGCTGGCCGCGACAGGTCGTATCCGCCGCCACCGCGCACGAACCGCACCGCATCGCCTTTTACCTGATGGATCTTGCCGCAGCATTCCATGCCCTTTGGACAGCCGGACGCGAAAACCCCGATCTGCGGTTCATCAGGGACGAGGCCCCTCAGCTGACCGCTGCCAGGCTGCGCCTTGTCAAGGCAACGGCTTTGGTGATTAGATCGGGGCTCGGCGTTCTCGCCATCGACGCGCGGGAGGAAATGTAGGGCATATGGCACGTAACCCGGCTGAGCGACGACGCCCGACCTGGCTCAGGATATTGCTGTTCGGACTTCTCGCCGTTGGCGGTCTTGCCGCGGCCGCCATCATCGTGCCGCCGATGTTTCTGACACCGTCTTCGGAAGTTGCCCTCATCAAGGCGGAGCCGGGACCGTTCAAGGAAAAACCCGCGGATCCGGGCGGCGCCGAAATTCCGCACACCGACAGCACGGTCATGACGATGCTTGGCGGTCTTGTCGAACAGGATGAGGATGTTGAAATCCTGCGTCCTCCGGCGGATGTGCCCGAGATGCCGCCGCTTCCGCCTGCCGGCGAGACCAGGCCCGCTGTGGCCGACGAGCCGACCCCTCCCGCTGGCGTCGCAGTTGATGAAGTTCGGTCAGCCGCTCCGGACAACGTGACCGAGGTCGCGGCCACAGAGGAGGCGCCGGTATCGGCAGCCGTGACTGACGATGCCGTGCCGGACACCGACAATCAGGCACAGGAACCAGACATGGCTGTGCCGATGTCCAAACCGGCACCACCGAAGCGCGTCAAGGTCGAAGGCGATGAGCCGCTCTATCTGGTCCAGCTTGCCGCGTTTCGGAATGCGGCGACGGCACGCGAACAGGCCGGTCTGCTGTCCGGAAAGCATCAGACCCGCCTTGCCGAGGTGGAGCTCGGCACGATGAAGGTCGATGCGGGCGAGAATGGCATCTTCTGGCGCGTTGTCACCGAGCCGCTTGCGCGTCTGGATGCGGATGCCCTCTGCGCATCTTTGAAACGAGCCGGCCAGGAATGTATTCTTCGCAAATTCACCGAGCCGTCTTCCTAGGCTCACGGATGACCGTACGATATGAGCGACACCATTCCGACACCCGTTCCCTTTGACGAGCAGCCGCCGCGCCGCGCCAACCCCGAGCAGCTTTCACTGTTCGTGAACCTGGACGGATTCGAAGGGCCTATCGATCTCCTTCTGTCTCTCGCCCGCGAGCAGAAGGTCGATCTTTCCCGAATCGCCATCCTTCCGCTGGCCGAGCAATACCTGACCTATATCGACACCGTGCGGCGCCTCGATCTCGAGGTGGCGGCTGATTACCTGGTGATGGCGGCATGGCTTGCCTATCTCAAATCCCGCCTTCTTCTTCCCGAGCCGGAGCCGGAGCTTGCCGAAGAAGTCGTCGATATGACGGACGCCCTGAAGTACCAGCTTCTGCGTCTGGAATCGATGCAGCAGGCGGCTAAGCGCCTGATGTCACTTCCGCGCCTTGGCCAGCAGCGTTTCGAACGCGGCGAAACGGAAATCTTTGAAAATGTCACCGAGCCCGTCTGGACGGCCACACTCTACGACCTTCTGTCCTGCTACGGTTCCATCCAGTCCGGGGTCGAGAACAGGACCCTGACAATCGCGGCGACGCGCCTGTTTTCAGTCGAGGAGGCGACGGCCCGGCTTCGCAACCTGCTTGGCAGCGTTCCGGAATGGACGGTGCTCGAGACCTTCCTACCGCCAAACCTGAAAACCGACCTTGATCGCCGGTCGGCGACCGCATCACACTTCGTCGCATCGCTGGAACTCGCGCGTGAAGGCATGGTACGGTTGCGTCAGGACAGCCGCTTTGCACCGCTGTTTCTCAGATCAAAGGATCAGGCATGACAGATCAGCCTTCGCTGCAGGAATGGGCGGCAACCATCGAGGCGGTAATATTCGCGGCGCCGAAGCCGGTGCGCGCCGTGGAACTCCAGAACCAACTTCCCGAAGGTGTCCAGCTTGACGCGATCCTGCCGCTTATCGAAGCGCGGTTTGACGCGACCGGGGGCATAGAGCTGTGCCGCGCTGGCGACGCCTTTGCATTCCGCACACGTTCGCGGATTGCCGAAAGGTTGAACACACATAAGCAGGTTGAGCGCCCGCTTTCGAGAGCGGCCCTGGAGGTTCTGGCTATTATCGCCTATCACCAGCCCATCACCCGTGCCGAGATCGAGGAAATCCGCGGGATCAGCCTGTCACGAGGCACCATCGACATCCTGCTGGAATTGGGCTGGATCAAGCCTCGTGGTCGCAGGCGCACGCCTGGGCGCCCACTGACCTGGGGAACAAGCCCGGCTTTCCTGGACCATTTCGGCCTTGCCGAACTTGCCGATCTTCCGGGGCTTGATGATCTGAAAGCCGCCGGCCTGCTCCGCAAGGGTCAGGTCATTGGCGGCCTGATCGACACTGTGGATGATGATGACGCGGATGTCATGGAAGAAGAGGAAGCTCCGGACCTTCTCGAAGAGGCCATGATTGAAGCCGGTTTGGCGCCCGAAGAGGATGAAGAAGGACGGGTTGATGCTTGAGTTCAGGCACATAGCGCATGCCTATAACGGCAACGAGTCGGTACGTGACGTCAGCTTTGCGGTTAATGCCGGCGAGGTGGTGACGCTTCTAGGTCCGTCCGGTTGCGGCAAAACGACCCTTCTGCGCCTTGCCGCCGGCCTCGAACGTCCGAGAGCCGGCGAAATCTGGCTCGACGGCAGGCTCGTGTCCGATCCGGGGCAGGTGACCCCGCCGGAAGCGCGGGGTGTCGGGTACATGTTTCAGGATTACGCGCTGTTCCCGCATCTGTCGGTATTGGAGAATGTTCTGTTCGGACTTCAGGACAAAAGCAGCGAAGCCGTACGAAGAGGCCTCGATGTGCTGGCCGAAACAAATCTGGAACCGCACGCCGATTCCTATCCTCACGAGTTGTCGGGAGGCCAGCAGCAACGTGTGGCACTTGCGCGCGCCCTCGCACCGCGCCCGTCGGTAATTCTTCTCGACGAGCCCTATGCCGGTCTGGATAGCCGCCTTCGCGAACGTATTCGCGATCAGATGCTTCATGTGTTGAAATCCGCCGGAACGGCGGCGCTCATGGTTACCCATGACGCAGAAGAAGCCATGTTCATGTCCGACAACATCATCGTCATGCGGGACGGCGAGGTGCAGCAGACGGGACGCCCCGTTAACCTCTACTGTCAGCCAAACAGCGCTTTCGTTGCAGAATTTTTCGGCGAAGTGAATAGACTTGAAGGTCGCGTTACAAATGGTTGTATAAGAACGGTTCTTGGTGAGTTTTCTGCTCCTGAGCACATGCAGGAAGGTGACAGCGCCAGCATCGTCATCCGGCATGAGGCACTGAACATCGAGCCGAACGGAACTGGCGAGGATGCGAATGCGTTCGTAATGGAAGCACGGCTTCTTGGGCGCGCGTCCCTGATCCATCTTTCGGTTCCGGCAGGAACCGAAGAGCTTCATTTCCACGCGCGTGTTCCCGGACTCAATTCACTGCAGACCGGCAGTCCTGTAAGAATCACCGTCGATGCTGCCCAGGCATTTGTCTTCCCGGCAACGGAATAACCTTGGTTGGTTAAACCCGGCATGAAGGTGGCAACGATTGCTTGTCCATCCTTCACAGCCTGTTTATATTCTCGGTGAAATTTCTTGCGGCGTCGCTAACGTCTGCGTCGCGTCATAATCCAGAGAGGATACTATGTTTGGCGGTACGTTCAGCATCATGCACTGGCTCGTCGTTCTTGCGGTGGTTCTGCTGCTTTTCGGCGGTCGTGGCAAGGTTTCGGCGATCATGGGCGATTTCGGCAAGGGATTGCGCAACTTCAAGACCGGCCTGAAGGGCGACGAAGGGGAAGCAGCCGGTGCCGAGGCCGAAGAGGTCGAGGTTATCGAAGCAGCTCCGGCTCCGAAGAAGGCTCCGGCCAAGAAGGCGGCAGCAAAGAAAAAGGCTGCTCCCAAAAAGGAGGCTGCCGCGAAAAAATCCGCTGCGAAGAAAAAAGCCGCCAAGAAAAGCTAAATAGGGCCCGGTCATGCTGGACATAGGTGGCTGGGAATTTCTGGTTGTGGCCTTCGTGTTGATCATGGTGGTCGGGCCGAAAGAACTTCCCAAAATGTTGCGCGGTTTCACGAATCTGACGAAACAGATGCGTCGCATGGCGCGTGAATTTACCGACGGCATGAACCAGATTGCAGCCGATGCCGAAGTGGCCGAACTGAAGGCCGCGATGGGCAAGGCCAAGTCCGGCGACCTTGATGAGCTTGCGGACGCCATCGACCCTGACGGGACTGTCGGCGAGTCCGTTCGCGACATGAAGAACAGTGTCAGCGGGACGGCGTCATCTGACGATATCAAGGAAATCGGCGACCTTGCGGGCGAGGCTGGTGACCGGATCGCGGCCGATGCCAAGGACGATGGCGCGCCCGAAACCTTAACAAAGAGCTGATGCGTTATGGCTGAAGAGCACGAGAAGGAGGGCGATGGCGCCCAGATGTCGCTGATCGGCCATCTGACCGAGCTTCGCAACCGGCTCGGCGTGGCGCTGCTGGCATTTGTCGTGCTGTTCCTGATTACCGTCGCCCCGATGCCGGGTGGCGGGATGAACAACAGCATCGCCAGCCATGTGTTCATCTTCCTGCAGGCGCCACTTGCAGAAATCCTTGAAGAAAAGGGTGGCGGCAGAATGATCTTCACCGCCCTGCATGAAGGCTTCTTCACGCAGATCAAGGTCGGCTTTTTCGCGGCACTGTGCGTAACATTCCCAATCCTCAGCATTCAGATATGGAAATTCATCGCTCCGGCGCTCTACAAAAATGAAAAGAGCGCCTTTCTGCCATTCCTGATCGCCACTCCGGTGCTTTTCGCACTCGGTGCCGCGATGGTCTATTACATCGTCACACCCATGGCGTGGAACTTCTTCGTGGGATTCGAGATGGCCGGGTCGGACGGTGCGCTGGCCATTGAGATCGAGCCGCGAATTTCGGAATATCTGTCACTCATCATGCGCCTGATCTTCGCCTTCGGTCTTGCTTTCGAGCTTCCCGTCGTGCTGCTGCTCATGGTGCGGGCGGGTCTTGTCTCCCCGGAAGGTCTGGCTGAAAAGCGCAAGGTCGCGATTGTGATTGCGTTCGTTGCGGCGGCCATACTGACTCCTCCAGATGTCGTCTCGCAGCTGTTGCTGGCGCTGCCGATCATCGCGCTTTACGAAATCTCGATTATTGGCGCCAGGATCGTGGCGCCAAAAGACCTGAACGAAGCAGCTGACTGATTGGACATCCATGTCCATCGCATATTTTTGAAACGAGCTGACAGATGCACGACATCCGCCTGATCCGCGAAAATCCCGATGCGTTCGACGCCGCCCTGTCGCGCCGCAATATCGAGCCGACAGCCGCTACGATCCTCGATATCGACAGCAGGCGGCGCCAGCTGCAGGGAGAAATTCAGGATCTGCAGTCGCGCCGGAACCAGGCTTCGAAGGAAATCGGCGTGCGAAAGTCCAAGGGCGAGGACGCCGACGGTCTGATTGCCGAGGTCAACGACATCAAGTCACGCATGCCGACCCTTGAGGAGGAAGAGGGGCGTCTTGCGTCTGAACTCGACTCGCACCTCATGGGATTGCCGAACATTCTTGACGCTGACGTCCCGGACGGTACGGACGAGGCAGACAACGAGCTCCTTCGAAGCTGGGGCGACATCCCCGAATTTCCCTTCAAGGCTCGGGACCATGTGGCAATCGGCGAGGGGCTCGGTCAGATGGATTTTGCCGTCGCCGCCAAGCTTGCAGGCGCGCGTTTCGTCGTTCTTCGCGGTCAACTTGCGAGGCTTGAGCGGGCGCTCGCCGCCTTCATGCTGGACACCCATACCGCCGAGTTCGGATACCAAGAAACATTGCCGCCCTATCTGGTCAACAGCGCTGCGATGACCGGAACCGGGCAGCTGCCAAAATTCGGCGAAGATCTTTTCCGTGCCGATGACAAATGGCTGATCCCGACAGCCGAAGTGCCCCTGACCAACATCGCCGCCGAGGAGATCTGGCCTGCCGATTCTCTGCCGATGCGGTTCACGGCACATACGCCCTGTTTCCGCTCCGAGGCGGGGGCCGCCGGGCGCGACACGCGCGGCATGATTCGCCAACACCAGTTTTCCAAGGTCGAGCTTGTCAGCATCACCCATCCCGATCAGTCGGAAGCCGAGCATGAGAGGATGACGGGCTGCGCGGAAACGATCCTGCAGCGCCTTGGCCTGCCTTATCGCGTGATGACCCTGTGCACGGGCGACACCGGTTTCGGCGCCCGGAAGACATATGATATTGAAGTCTGGCTTCCTGGCCAGGACGAGGGGCGCGGCATGTATCGCGAGATTTCGTCCTGCTCGAACTGCGGTTCGTTCCAGGCGCGCCGCATGAGGGCGCGATATCGTGACGGCGATGGCGCGACCCAGTTTGTCCACACGCTTAATGGATCAGGTCTTGCCGTCGGGCGCACGATGATCGCCGTTCTGGAAAACGGCCAGATGGAAGACGGTACGGTGCGGCTGCCCGAAGCATTGCATGGCTACATGGGATGCGAGGTAATCAGCGCCTCGTGATCTGCCACTGAATGGTGTCTGGAGCAAGGGCCGCTCCGGTTTCGAATTTTGTTGTCATTTTCGAGTTGTTTTGATGTCCTCACACCCGCTTTCACCCGGTCGGATCCTGATCAGTAATGATGACGGTATAGATGCCGTCGGGATCCGTATTCTTAAGGATATCGCCGAGCGTCTGAGCGACGATGTGTGGGTGATCGCGCCGACCGGCAACAGATCCGGCATGTCGCGGGCGATAACGCTTCATAACGACGTTACGATCGAACAGCGGGGTGACAGGGAATTTGCCTGTTCCGGCACTCCGAGCGACTGCGTCATCATGGGAATGGCCAGGGTAATGGACCGCAAGCCGGATCTGGTGCTGTCCGGCATCAATGCCGGCATGAATGTGGCTGACGACGTTCTGTATTCGGGTACCATCGCGGCGGCGATGGAAGGGGCCTTGATGGGTGTTCCCGCCATTGCGCTTTCCCAACGCAACGGCAGGACCGATCCGGCGGAATTCGGAGCCGCAGCGGCACATGGCGAGCGCGTGATCCGTGATATCCTCGAATCCGGCATTCCCCCGCGCACGGTGATGAATGTCAATTTCCCGCCTGTCTCGCCGGACGATGTCCGCGGTGTCATGCCGGCGACGCTGGACCAGCACAAGTTCGGGGACCATGTCATCGACGGCGATATCCCCAACAGCTACCGCCTTGGACCACTGAAAGCCCACGACCGCACGCTTCCGGGAAGTGACAGGGCGGTGATGGACGAAGGCTGGATATCCTTGACGGCCTTGGGTATGGATATCACCTCGGGTGACATTCAGGCCGGGCTGAAGCTTGTCGAATTTTCCTGATCGCCCCAACCGCCGCCGGACCTGGCGGCAGATTCGAATTCGTTGGGAAGATGACTGATTTCCAGAGTGAAAAAGCGCGGTTGATCATGGCGCTTCGCGGCATGGGCGTTGGCGAGACCGAGGTCCTTGCGGCAATGGAGCAGGTGCCGCGCGAGCAGTTCGTTCCGCCGGCTCTTCGGGATCATGCCTATGAAAACGCCTCGCTTCCCATTGCCATGGAACAGACCATAAGCCAGCCCTACATTGTCGCAAGGATGACGGCGGCCCTGCAACTGACGGGCCGGGAGCGCGTTCTGGAGATCGGAACGGGAAGCGGATATCAGGCGGCCATCCTGTCGTTCCTGTGCCGTCGTGTTTACTCGATTGAACGTCTTCGACCGCTTCTCGTCGAGGCCGAGACCCGGTTCCGCCAGCTGAAAATCACAAATGTGACGACAAAGGTGGGCGACGGCGCCAAAGGCTGGCCCGAGGGAGCGCCTTTCGACAGGATCATTCTGACCTGCGCGCCGCCCTCAATCCCGGTTACGCTGTTGAAACAACTTAAGACTGGCGGCATCATGGTGGCTCCAGAGGGGCGTGACAGGACGCAGAACCTTGTCGTCGTTCACCGCACCGAGGACGGGTTTGAAAAGCAGGACATCCTGCCGGTAAAATTCGTGCCGTTGATCGAGGGATGAATATGGCGCAATACAGCGCACAAAGAATGCACAAGTTCATGGTCCTTGCCATGGTGGCGACGACCCTACCTTTGTCAGGCTGCAAGACGCCGAATTTCTCGATGACCCGTGACACGCCGGCGCCGGTTCTGGTCGCGCCGCTTCGTCAGCTGCGCGAGGCAATCCCGCCGGACGGGCGAGTCACCGTCCGTGAAGGCGACAACATCTACGCCGTTGCGGCGCGGTACGGTGTGCCACCGACATCGATTATCCGCGACAACCAGATCGGCCCTCCCTATACGGTGGCTGTCGGCCAGACCCTTGTCCTGACACCGCCACGAACACATACGGTGGGCCCGGAAGATTCGGTCTACCTCCTGTCCCAGCGCTACGCTGTCAGCCAGTATCAGCTTGCCGAGGCAAACGGTCTCAGGGCGCCGTTCGAGCTTACGGTCGGCCAGCGGCTGATCCTGCCGGATGCAATGGATTTCTCGGTCCTCGACGCCGCCCCGGATGCCACGCCGCTGAATGTCGCCGCATTGAGCCCCATTCCTTCGACGCCCGCGACACCGGCTGCACGCAAACGTTTCGTCGCGCCGTCCGGAAGCGGCCCGTTCCGCTGGCCGATCGAGGGCGAGGTCGTAACTGAATTCGGTCCAGCCGCGCGGGGGGTGCATAATGACGGGGTGAATATCGCGGCACCCGAGGGGACGGCCGTGCGTGCGGCAGCACGTGGCACCGTGGCCTTTGTTGGACGCGACATCAAATCCTTCGGCACGCTTATCCTGGTCAAGCATGATGGCGGCGTGATCACGGCCTATGCCCATCTTGGCGAGGTGCTTGTCACCGAGGGTGATGTCATCGAAGTTGGCCAGCAGATTGCCACAGTCGGCCAGACCGGGAAGGTTGACAGCCCGCAGCTGCATTTCGAGATCAGGAAGGCGCGAAAGCCGATCGATCCGCGGACCGTTATCGCCTGAGACGGCGTTCAGCCGGCCTAGGCGCCCTTGCTGAGGTCGGTTTCGGTGCGTGCGGCCAGATCCACGATGAACTGCCAGGCGACACGCCCGGACCTTGATCCCCGCTCCATCGACCAGGCAAGCGCCTCGCGCCTCACATCCACCTTGCTGGTGTTGATGCCGAAATGGGCGACATAGCCGTCGACAATGTCGAAGAACGTGTCCTGGTCGATCGAATGAAATCCGATCCAGAGGCCGAAGCGGTCCGACAGCGACACGCTTTCCTCGACGCTTTCGGACGGATTGATGGCTGTCGAACGTTCATTTTCAATCATCTGCCTCGGCATCAGGTGCCGGCGATTCGACGTGGCGTAGAAAATGACGTTGTCCGGCCGTCCCTCGACACCGCCATCAAGCGCTGCTTTCAGTGATTTGTAGCTGCTGTCGCCGTGGTCGAATGTGAGATCGTCGGTAAAGACGATGAAACGACGGTCAATGCGTGACAGATAGCTCATCAGGAAGGGCAGGTCGTCTATGTCCTCGCGATGAATTTCAACAAGCGCGCAATCCATTCCGCGTTCCGTGACCGTGCCGTGAACTGCCTTGATCAGCGATGACTTGCCGGTGCCGCGCGCACCCCACAGAAGCGCGTTGTTGGCCGCAAAGCCGCGAACGAAGGCAATTGTGTTGGACAAAAGATTGTCGCGCTGATAGTCGACGCCGCAAAGAAGCCGCAGATCGATACGGTTGATCTTGCGGATGACATTCAGGCGCCGTGTCGCGCGGTTCCAAACATAGGCTGAGCCCGACTCCATATCCTCGGGCGTCGGATCGGTCGGACTGAACTTCTCGAGGGTGTTGGCGATGCGCTCAAGATGGCGCAGGAACTCATTATCGGTATCTGGCTTGGTCATGGCGAAAATCTAGCAGGGGCGGGGGTGGTGAACAACAGGCACAATGAGGGCGCCGGGAGTGAGGAAACATGCGGCCAAAACCGCGTTGGCGATTGCTCATCCGCCTCAGGGTGTTTATGGTGCGGACGCAATCAGATCAAGCACTGTTCGGAGTTGAAACCCCATGCTTATTTCACCTGCACTTGCCCAGTCGGGCGGCTTTGCCGAAGGTGGCCTCGGATTGATGCCGATCATCCTCGTGATGATCATCTTCTATTTCCTGCTTATTCGCCCGCAGCAGAAGCGTGCCAAACAGCACAAGGCGATGCTCGCCGAACTGAAACGTGGCGACAAGATCATCACCAATGGCGGTTTGACAGGCACCATCGTCAAGGTCGTGGACGACAGCGAGACTATCGAGGTTGAGATCGCCAAGGACGTCAAGGTCAACGTCGTCCGTACAATGATTGCGGATGTCCGCGACAAGGATGCTGCCAAATCCTGATCGCACTGTGGCGGCACTGCAGCCAACGGTCGATCACTCTAGGGAAAGCTCTCAGTCATGCTGAAGTTCGAAAGCTGGAAGAAACTTCTGGTCCTTCTCGTCACGGCTCTTGGAATCGCATACGCGGCGCCAAATCTGCTGCCGGGCGAAGGTGGGTCTGGGGGCGTTCTTCCGGGGCAGAAGATCAATCTTGGTCTCGATCTGCAGGGCGGTTCACACCTTCTCCTGCGGGTCGACATGGATGCCGTAGCCACTGAGCGCCTCGAAAGTGTTGCCGAGACCATCCGCCAGGAATTTCGGGCAAGCAAGATCAGGTTCAGTGGTCTCGATGTTGAAGACGGCAGGGTGAATGTCACCCTCCGCAATGCCACCGACGCGCCGACGGCGAAGGAGATATTCGCCGAATTCGGCCGCAGCTTCGACGTGATCGACCAGTCGCCCGTTTACCGCATCAGCTTTAACGAGCCCGGTCTTACCGAACTTCAAACCCAGACCATTGAGCAGTCGATGGAGATCATCCGGCGCCGTATCGATCCCGATGGCACGAAGGAGCCGATCATCCAGCGCCAGGGAACGGAGCGCATCCTTGTCCAGCTTCCGGGTGTCGACGACCCCGAAGAGGTGAAGCGCCTCCTTGGTCGAACAGCAAAGCTGACCTTCCAGCTCGTCGACATGTCGATCACGCCGCAGGAAGCGCTTGACCGCGGACGCACGCCGCCAGGAAGCGTGCTTCTTCCTGACGACAAGGAAGAGGGACGGTTCTATGTCGTCGAGAAACGCGTCATGGTCAGCGGCGAGCTTCTCGATACAGCACAGGCAAGCTTTGACCAGAACAACCGGCCGGCTGTCAGTTTCACCCTGAACGCAACAGGAGCGAAGCGGTTCGGACGCGTCACCGGCGCCAATATCGGACGTCCCTTTGCCATCGTGCTGGACGATAAAGTCGTTTCGGCACCAACCATCCAATCGCAGATTTTCGGCAATGGCCAGATCACCGGCAGCTTCACCGTGGCCGAAACAAATGAGCTCGCGCTGATCCTTCGTGCGGGGGCGCTGCCGGCGCCGCTGATCGTTATGGAAGAACGTTCGATCGGGCCCGGGCTTGGTGCCGACTCGGTCGCCGCCGGTCAGATCGCGGCGCTCGTCGGACTTGCGCTCGTCATCGTTTACATGATTGCCAGCTACGGCCTTTTCGGCCTTCTTGCGGATGTCGCCCTTGCGGTCAACGTCATACTCATTCTTGGCGCCCTGTCGGCCATTCAGGCAACGCTCACACTTCCGGGGATCGCCGGCATCGTCCTGACCATGGGCATGGCCGTTGATGCGAATGTTCTCGTCTTCGAGCGCATTCGCGAGGAGCTGAGGCGTGGACGAAGCGTCATGGCTGCCATCGAAGGCGGATATAGCCGTGCGATTTCAACCATCATCGACTCCAACCTGACGACATTGTTTGCCGCCCTGTTCCTGTATGTATTCGGATCCGGACCGATCAAGGGGTTCGCCGTCACGCTGTCGATCGGCATTGCCACCTCGCTTTTCACGGCCGTGATGGTGACGAGAATGCTGATCATCATCTGGCTTGAACGCCGGCGCCCGCGCCAGCTGGTGCTTTAGGGAGACACCCAATGCGGCTGAAACTGGTCCCAAGCGAAACCACGATCAATTTCATGCGTCTGCGCATGCCGGCCCTTGGATTCTCCGGGGTTCTTGTCGCGGTATCGATTGCGCTGTTCACCCTTGTCGGGCTCAACCTCGGGATCGATTTCCGAGGCGGAATCCTGATCGAGGCCCGTAACAGCGCCGGCGCCGCCGATATCGGCAGCATCCGCTCGGACCTGAACCGCCTTGGCCTCGGTGACATCAGCATTCAGGGCTTTGGGAGCGAAACCGACGTGCTTGTGAGAGTGCAGAGGCAGGAGGGCGACGAGTCAGCCCAGATCGCAGCCATCAAGGCCATCACCGATGCGCTTGGCGAGGACTATAACATTCGTCGGACCGAGTTCGTCGGACCGACGGTAGGCGCCGAACTGGCGGAGAAGGGCGTGCTGGCGGTGATCTGCGCGCTGCTTGCCATCATGGTCTATATCTGGTTTCGCTTTGAATGGCAGTTTTCCATCGCTGCGATCCTGGCCCTTGCGCATGACGTTCTTTCGACCATTGGCCTGTTCGCCCTGACATCATTCGAGTTCAATCTCGCGACAGTCGCCGCGATCCTGACGATCGCGGGATATTCGATCAACGATACCGTGGTCGTGTTCGACCGCGTTCGTGAAAATCTGCGGCGCTACAAATCCTATGAGCAGCCTGCGATCCTCAACCGGTCGCTGAACGAAACGCTGTCAAGAACGGTCATGACATCGGTGACGACGCTTCTCGCGCTGTTCGCCATCGTGCTGTTCGGCGGGGCGGTGCTTCGCGATTTTGCTCTTGCGATGATGTGGGGTGTTCTTATCGGAACCTATTCATCGGTGTTCGTTGCCGTCGGCGCGCTGGCCTTCTTCGACCTGAAGCGCCACCTTGACGAGGATGATGATCCCGGTGCCGTAACGGAAGACAGCTGACGGCGCATGGTCGATATCAGAACCTTCGGCGACGGCAGCGACCTTCAACTCATTCACGGATATGGGGATGGCGGCTTCCGCGTCGCCGGCGAGCGCCATGGCGGCAGTCTTTTCCTTCACACAAGGCAGGCGCAGGCCTGGGAACCGCCACAGAATCTGGATCAGCTGACAGTCGATGAACTGATGCCACTGATCGGCGCGAATGTACCGCCGCTTTTGGTGCTGGGAACCGGTGCGCCGCCGAACCAACCCTTTTCCGATCTCGGCCCGGCCTTTCGTGAAAACGGTATCGCCCTTGAAGTTCTTTCGACACCTGCCGCCTGCCGGACATGGAATGTCCTTATGAGCGAAGGCCGCATCGCTGCGGCCGCACTTGTCGCAATCTGATTTCGGAGGAATGTCGATGACGGAAGGCTGGCGCGATCTTCGCAATACGGATCGTGATCTTGCCTTCTGCCTCCTTTTTGCGCCGGCGTCGCACCGCGGCCTTCTGGCCGACAGGCTTCTGCTGGCACATGAATCGGAATCGGCAATCCGCGTGGCATCCGAACCGCTGCTGGCCGCCATACGGTTGCAATGGTGGTGTGATGCCCTTGAAACGCGGCGTCACGAGAATGTCCCGCTGATGATGCGGCTTCTGTCCCACATCGATTCCGGTCAGCTTTCCGTCGAGGACCTCAATACGCAGCTGGCACTCTGGCAGGACCGGTTGCAGCGGGAAACCGAAGGTGGCGGAGGATGCTGGCGGGATTTCTTCAGACATCTTGTCAGCCGCGAGGACCTGGAAGAGGCGGCTGGAGTCATCGGCACAGCATTGGTTGAGCCTTCTCACGTGGCAGCAATCCAGAACCGGCATCTGGAAAGCCTTGCCGGTGGAGATGCCCGGTGGATTGGGATGCTGGGCCTGCTACTGAGATATCGGTGTTCGGTGCCG
>JAYYLR010000115.1:0-9349 GCA_036143955.1 Pseudomonadota bacterium
GTCGGATCGCCGACCGGGCCCACGGCTTTGACATGCCAGGGGTGCGGGTCGAAGACGGACAGAATGTTCTGACAGTATTCGAAGCAGTGACAGAGGCAGCCGAACGCGCTCGTGCCGGCGACGGGCCCAGTCTTGTAGAGGTCATGACATACCGTTTCAACGAACATTCGGAAGGGTTGCGCCTGAGTGTCGACTATCGCGACGCTGATGAGAAGCAGCGGTGGTTGGCGCGCGATCCTATCGCGATCTTCCGTCAACATCTGGTGGCCGAAGGTGTGGCAAGTGAGGCCGAACTGGACAGAATGGAAGACGATGTGATGACAGAAGTCGAGGATGCGGTGAATTTCACTGATGAAAGTCCCTATCCCGATTCCAGTGATGCCTTTAAGGATCTCTATACCGATGTGGCAGGAGGCACGGCATGACGATGCTCAGCTATCTTGGCGCCATTGGCGCGGCGCAACGAGAGGCCATGGAAGCGGATGAACGTGTCATCATCTTTGGTGAAGATGTTGAGGCCAATGTCTATGGCACGACTGGCGGTAAATCACGCGCCGAAAAAGGTGACTTCTTGACCCTCTTCGGATCCGACCGTATCCGCAATACGCCAATTTCTGAAGAGGTGATGGTCGGTACCGCCGCTGGCGCGGCCATGACTGGGCTTCGGCCGATCGTCGATTTGTCCTATTCGAGCTTTCTTTATATGGCGATGGACCAGTTCGTGAATCAGGTGGCAAAGAACCGCTACATGTTTGGCGGCCAGGCATCGCTTCCGGTAGTCTTCCGCTCGGCTATGTTCTACGGGCTAAACACCGGTGCGCACCATTCCGACAGGCCCTATCCTATGTTTATGAATGTGCCTGGCCTGAAAATCATCGCACCAGCGTCGCCCACCGACGCCAAGGGATTGCTTCGCACCGCTATCGACACCGATGACCCAGTTATCTGTTTTGAGGCCTGCCCTTTATGGGGGATGAAGGAAGAGGTGCCTGATGAGGAATTCCATATTCCACTTGGCAAGGCCCGCACTGTAAGGGGCGGAAGCGACGCGACGCTTGTCGCTATTTCCGGCGCTGTTCCCCTCGCCGCCCAGGCTGCGGAAGTGCTGGAAGCCGAGGGTATATCGGTCGAGGTAATCGACCCGCGAACGCTCGTGCCGATGGATACCGATGCCATTCTGGAGTCCGTAACCAGAACTGGCCGTCTTGTCATCGCGGATCCGGCGCACAGAACCTGTAGCGCGGCGGCGGAAATTTCCGCGATTGTGGCCGAAGAGGCGTTCAGCTCGCTGAAGGCGCCAATCATTCGGGTGACCACGCCGGACATGCAGATTCCGTTCAGCCCGTCGCTCGAGGCGCAACTCTACCCAAGCAAGGACAGCATCATCGAGGCACTGCGCCGGGTCACCGGATGATTGCCACACACCAGCAAGCGAAAAATGGCCGGCTGAAGACAACAGATAGGAGACAGTTCACATGGCACAAGTCAAGGTACTGCTACCACAATGGGGCATGGGCATGAGCGAGGGCACGATCACCAGCTGGATCAAATCAGTTGGCGACACCGTTGAGGAAGGAGACGCCATCGCGACCGTCGAAGCCGAGAAGGTGGAAGATGAAGTGCCGGCACCACGCACCGGCACCTTGGTCGAAATACTGGTTAAGGCCGACAGTTCGGTTCCTGTGCGGACCCCAATTGCCATTATTGAAACATGAAGCTGACATTAGAAATTCATGAAAGGAGATATCTATGCCCCTGATTGACCCGCTGCCGGAAATCCATGCCGCCAAGGCAGGCAAATATGCCCTTGGCGCCTTCAACATGCATAATGAGGAGACAACTGAAGCGCTGCTATGGGCCGCCGAACAGGCGAACGCGCCAGTGATCCTCCAAATCGGTGAGGCCATCATCCCACATATGGGGATCGAGCGCGCCTTCGAGATGACAAAGCGGATCGCCGAGCGGTCCTCGGCGAAATATGTCATCCATTTGGATCATGGTCGCTGGGAGCAGGTGCTGTCAGCCATCAAGCTTGGCTTCAACTCGATCATGTATGACGGCTCACACCTACCCTTTGAGGAAAATATCGCCAAAACGAGGCAGATTGTGGAGATCTGTCATGAGTTCGGCATCCCGGTGGAGGCAGAACTTGGTCGCATTCCCGATGCCGGCGAACAGGTCAATTGGGATGATTACTACACTGATGTTGCGGAGGCGGAAAGGTTTGCCAGAGAGACAGGTATTGACACCCTAGCCATCTCTGTTGGTATCGTACACGGCGTTGCCAGCGGCGAGCCACAGCCACTGGACATCCCGCGGATTGAAAAAATCCGTGACGCGACCGGCATCCCGCTCGTGCTTCATGGTGCCTCTGGCATTCCCGAGGATCAGGTGATCGCGGCGCGCGAAGCTGGCGTCCATAAATTCAACGCCGATACAGATCTGCGCCACGCCTTCCGCGCTGGCATCGAGGCGGTGTGGTCGCAGGGTGACAGACAGCTTGAGGACGCCATGGCTGAGGGACGCACCCGCATGGTGGCGGCTACAATTAAAAAAATGGAACTCTATGGATGTGCAGCGAAAGCCGACCGCGCCGCGGCCTGACCGTGAGCCGATGTCCTGCCTTGGGGGGGCATTCAGGCTCCACCGGGAAACATGTGACCAGCAATGCCGGCCTAAGGACGCGGCCGAGCGTCATGAACAAGTGATGCGGGATCTGGTGGACGTCACCAGATCCTCTTCAGGGGTAATCCGAATATACCGACCGACGCCGACAGCCGCGTTCTCACGACGTGACAGCCAGCACCCGGGCTATGAACCTGCCAGGGACGCCGTGATCGGTCTGGGTTTCGTGCCGACAGTGAGGCCAACTGCCGGACACCTTGCCATTTATGGCCATGGTTCGGTCATTCTTGACGTTGTTTCCCCGCACCGTGATCCACGGTGTGACCCCATTGGCAGATTTGCGACAATGGCGCGCCTGCTAAGCGGACTTCTAATCAGTCTTGGCGTTGACGCGCGTATTGGCGCGGTTGATGGCGAATACTGCCCCGGCCGTTTTAGTGTGAATGCAGCTGGACAACGCAAGCTTATTGGGCTGTCTCAAAGAATGACCGCCAGCGCCTATTACCTTGGTGCCGTGATCGCCGTGGAGCCCGACAAACATGCCCTACGGGCGACGCGGCAGGCCTATCCGCTTCTTGATCTCGATATTGATATCTCTACATTCGGCGCGCTGGCCGAAGAGGTCGACGGCATTACCGCTGAAATCTTCATCGATGCACTTGTGGCTATGCTGTTATGCGAACTGCCGCTGGTGGGGCAATACCACGCGGATGGCATTGACTGCACCCACACCGATGGTGTGCACCAGTGACGTTAGGCTCTAGTCGCGGTTTTCGTAAGCGGTAATCCGCTCTACCTTTGCTTTTGAATTGCCGCCACTGAAATCCGAACGAAGGAACGAATCGACAATCATCTTGGCTAGCTCCGGACCGACAACCCTAGCGCCGATGGTCACGATCTGGGCGTCATTGCTCTTGCGGGCCCGCTCGGCCGAATAGGTATCATGGGCCTGGGCAGCCCTAATTCCCGGCACCTTATTCGCCGAAATTGCCATGCCAATACCTGTGCCACACAAGAGTATGCCTCGTTCCTGTTCACCGGCGCTGACCGATTCGGCCAGCGTTATGGCTATGTCGGGATACAGCACGGCCTTGCTGTCGAAGGTCCCAAAATCGACAAGCTCCATTCCTTGATCGGCGAGATGTGCCTTGATCTGCTCCTTAAGTTCATAGGCTGCCTCGTCACAGCCTATCGCAATTGGTTTCATGTCACTCTACCTCCGGAATATCTGCTTCACTCATTTCAGTCTTGTGGATCATTGAGCCGTCCCTTCCGGCTCACCCGTTCAGCAAGCGATGACCCGTGCCCTCATCCGTTACCAGAACGTCAATCGACCCGCGGTTCAAGGCGCCAAGGATGACGGGGATCTTCTCTTCGCCTCCTGACGCCAGCACGACATTGGGAATGGTGTTTAGGTCTGTGACCGGAAGGGCGATAACCCGCCGGTTGAGTTCATGATCAACCACCCGGCCCTCGATATCTATCCATTGCGCACACAGATCACCCACGGCGCCAGCCTCACGTAACGCCGCCTCTTCATCCTTGTCGATGAGGTCCAGGCGCGCCATTGTCGAATTGGCATGAAGCGCACCAACCGAGATCAACGCGATATCAATGCCACGTGCCCGGTCCAGAGCATCACCGACGCTAGATTGCCTTTTGAACAGATTGGCCATTTCCTCGGTGTCGGCGAAGGCGGGCGCTGCGATATAGAAACAATCGGCGTTATAGATGTCGGCAAGGTGTGATGCCGTTTCATATGTGTTCATCACCGACCCGCGCATCAGCCCCCCGAGAAGAGAAATTACGGACAACTGATCAATATGCTTGCGCTCCATTGATTGAACTGACATCCGCAGAGTGCGCCCCCAGCCTACGCCAAGAGTCATGCCTGATTTCAGCCGGTCCGAAACGATGGCACCAGCTGCGTTCGCAATGCTCGTCGCGAGCTGGTCAGGCGTCTGTGGTGTCTGAACCAGAACAACCTGTTTCAGGCCGAACCGTTTTTCCAGCGCCCGTTCCGCCGCCAGGTTCACCGGGCTGTTGATTCGCACCTGAACGATGCCGCGGGTCCTCGCCTGCGCCAGAATACGATTCACCCGTGTCCGATGGACACCAAGACGCGCGGCAATGTCATTTTGCGTCAGCCCCTCGATATAATAATACCAGGAGGCGCGCGCCATGATCGTTTCCTCGGCACTCGGTTGCCGTGACACAGGGCTGGTGGTGCCGCTGGAAGACACCGTGGCGGCGGGGGAAGCTTGCGTCGGCTCGTTGAAAGATTTGCTGGTCATGGCGCGGCGGGTTTCATCGTGCGAACTCATCCCACGTCATCACAAGCGGCACGTCATCACAAATCGCTTCGACTATGGAACGCGTCAACGGCATCTGGGACACCGGCAGCCTGTTTTCGGACCAGAGCCGACGCAGGGCTGGGCCGAGGACAAGTGCAAGCTCGGCGCCTTCGACTGTATCCTCAGCCATGAAGCTGTTCTTGGCATGGGAGTATGAATGGCCAAGGCCAAGCAGCCGCCCCATCCGCGAATTCCGGCCGGCAAGACAGGTGACATAGAGGTCTCCGACACCTGGCAGACCGATGACACTGGCGGCGTCACCACCTAAATTTTCGACCAGGATGCGAAGTTCGTGAATCGACTGGGTAAAGATCCCAGACGCCAGATTGTGCATCCTCGGCGCATCCGCTCGGCTCTCCATAACTTCCAGATGGCCCTGCGCCCATCCCACTGCTAAAGCATAGAAATTCTTGAAGGCGGCGCAATATTCAACACCCATGAGATCAGCAGAGGACCGCACATGATAGAAAGGCGCGGAAAGCATCTCGATGGTCCTTGCGACCAGCGCATCATCCTCGCCGGTGAAGATAACGCTGGTATCACGCTGCACGGCGAGTTCACCGGCGATGCACGGCCCGGCCACCGCCATCACATCGACCTCGATGCCCGTTCTCTGTTCAATTGACCGCTTGATCAGCCGCGGCAGCACCTCGATATCGGTGCCATCATCCCGCAGCCCCTTGGTGATGATAAGAATCGGAGGCATCTTGTCGAGATCGGCGCACAGCCTGTCGATGGCCCAGTCGACCCCAGCCGATGACACGCCGAGTATCAAAAGGTCCATTGGCGTTGCGACGACACCTGCCCAGTCTTCGATGGCATGAGGTGTGACGCTGTCGGGAAGGGTGATGTTCAACCGTGGATGGTAACCGTTTGACTTGATTGATGTGATGATCTCGCTATCCAGATGTGTGCCGACAAGCGAGACTTGATGTCCGTTTCTCGCGGCGGGCACGGCCATTGCCGACCCCATGACGCCAGCACCTAGAATAACGACCCTAGCCACATCATTGTCCTCATCGTCAAAGACGCTTACCGGTAACCTTGTCGAAGATGTGAACATGCCCCTTTTTTGGACTGATTTTCACAGTCTCCGATCGCTTCAGCTGAAGCCGTTCGTTGGTTACGACACACATTTCCTTGTCAGCCGCCGCGCCGAAGATGAAGGTCTCCGCCCCCGTCGGCTCGGTCTGCTTGATTTCGAAGGCGAGGCCGGAAGCGCCAATTTCCAGATGCTCCGGACGCACGCCGATCACCACCTCGGCACCCGCCTTCAGACCGGTTACGCCTGTCAGGGCCACTGACTCGCCATTCGCAAGCACAGCCTTGGTTTTGCCTCCCGATGTTTGAATTTTGGCATCCATGAAATTCATCGCCGGCGAACCGACGAATTCCGCAACAAAGAGATTCTCCGGCCGATCATAGACGTCCAGCGGGCTACCCTGCTGTTCGATGACACCGTCCTGCATGATGACAATCTTGTCGGCCATGGTCATCGCTTCAATCTGATCATGCGTGACATAGATCGTGGTGGTTTCAAGCCGAGAATGAAGCTCTCTGATCTCGGTGCGCATCTGCACGCGAAGCTTGGCATCGAGGTTCGACAGCGGTTCGTCGAACAGGAACACATCCGGATTGCGAACAATCGCCCGCCCCATGGCCACGCGTTGACGTTGTCCACCGGATAACTGCCGTGGCTGACGTTGAAGATATTCCGTCAAGTTCAGAATGGAAGCCGCCCAGTTCACCTTCTCGGTGATCTCCGCCTCCGGCATTTTTCTGAGCCGCATTGAGAAGGCCATGTTCTCGAAGACGCTCATATGGGCGTAAAGCGCATAGTTCTGGAACACCATGGCGATGTTCCGGTCTTTCGGATGGACATTGCTGACCTCACGGTCACCGATGAAAACTTCGCCGGCGGTGACGGATTCAAGGCCCGCGATCATCCGCAACAATGTCGATTTACCGCATCCGGAAGGGCCAAGAAGGACAACAAAGCTGCCATCGTCGATTTCCAGATCAAGGTCATGAATAACCTCGACGGACCCGAAAGCCTTGTGAATGTTTTCAACTTTTACCTTCGCCAAGATTTTCCTCCATGGTGCGGCCTATTCCAGCTGCCCAAACGCCTGTCCGGCAAGGACCCATTCCACATTCAAAAAAGAATTCAGGAGCAGCCGAGGCTGCTCCTGAGGGTCGTCGGCTGACTAGATCAGCTCGGCTTCCTTGGTCTGTGCGTCGATCTGTCTGGCGATCTCGTCCATACAGGCCTTGGCGCTGCCATTGTAGTCCTGGCCTGTCAGAAGCTTGCCAAGCTCGACCGGGATCTCGTTGTTCGAGTATCCGGCCCAGAGCGGCATATCCGGCTCCGACGCCATGTCGTTGTCGATGATCTGCTTGATCGTCGGCAGGTGGCGGGTTGTGCCGTTGCCAACTCTCTCGCGTGCCTTCACGCGCGGATCTTCGAACGAGGACAGACGCATCGGGGCGAAGCCACCATCCAGCGTACAACGTGTCATGATCTCCTTGGAACATGCCCACTGCATGAAGAGCCATGCGGCGTCGATGTTCTTGGAGTATTTTGACAGTCCAAGGATTGATCCACCCTGGTGGCCCCAGTTCGGGATCTCACCAAAGCCAGCATCAGCCGTCGAGCGCAGGCCGTGCTTGCCCTGGATTGGACGCGCGATCTCCCAGAGACCCTGCACCTTGCTTCCATCGGCATCCCAGCCCGGGAAGAATTCACCCCAGCTGAGGCACAGCGCGATCTGACCGGACGCGCCCATCTGCCACTGGCCATCCCAGGTCGAGTTGGTCGACTCCGGCGGCGCATTCTTGATCCATTCCTGATAGACCTCGACACCGCGGACACCAGCCTCGTCGTTACCCGAGAACAGGCCGTCAGACCCGAAGATTGATCCACCCTCGTTCCAGACAACCTGTGTCCAGTCACAGTTCAGTGAATAGTGACCCGACTTCGCCTGAAGGCCGGTACCATAGATGCCGTTGCCCTTTTCGGCCTCGGTGATCATCTTCACGGCCGCGGTGAATTCATCCACCGTGCTCGGCGGCGCGATACCATGCTTGTCAAGGATGTCCTTGCGATACATCAGAGCCATGATCGGGATATCGAACGGGATACCGCCCCAGGCGCCGTTATATTTCGCAAGACCCTCGACGAGTGGCTTCGAGAAGTCATCCCAGTCGAAGCCCGGCATCGCCAGGTCAGGCTTGTCCTTGTAGTACTCGACAGGGTCGATACAGTCCTGTGCGAAAGTCGCGACCCATGACTGGTCAAGGTAATACAGGTCATAGGTACCAAGTTCGCCCTGAACGTCCTGGGTTGCCTTTGCAAGGACCTGCTCAAGCGGCACCACCTCGATCTCGACCTCGATGCCGGTGGCCTCAGTGAACTCGCCCTTGATGTTGGCAAGAACGTTGGTCGGTGGTGTCGACTCCGAGGTATAGCGGATCTTGGAACCACTAAGCGGCTTGGACACGTCCTTCAGCCACTTTGTCATCTCGTCATCCGCCGCGAAGGCAGGATCACCGATCAGACCACCCCCGTGAAACGGACGGGTGGAACCCAGAAGACCAGCATTAAATGCGGAGAATCCAATGCCCGCCATGCCCATCTTCTTCAGAAATTCCCGCTTTGTTATTCGGCGGGACGCAAACTCCTTTGCGGTATCGACTATGAAAGTCTGTTTATCATGTCGTTTAAAGCCCATTGTTTCCTCCTTTTTTTCAAGATTTATGAGCTCGGATGTCTAGCCCCTATTCTTTTAGCGAACCCAGGGTAAGCCCGCGGACTAGATGGCGTTGGACGAGCAGGATGAAAATGAAACTGGGTATGGCAGCGGCGGTACCAACCGCTGTTATGAAACCCCATTCATTGCCCGTCGAAGTCACAAATGTCTGTATTTTTACCGGAATGGTCCGGATCTCGGTCGTCAGGAACAGAGACAGCAGAAACTCTGTCCAGGAAAATACGAAGGTTAGCACCGCTGACGCAGCGACGCCGCCCTTGACCATCGGAAGAACCACCTTCCAAAAGGTCTGCCACCGCGTGGCCCCGTCAATCATGGCCGCGTCATCGACATCCTTCGGCACGTCATCGAAAAAGCTCTTCATCAGCAACAGCGCGATCGGCAGGTTGATCAGGGCATAGATCATGATCAGGCCGAGATAACCCATATACAGATTGTCGGTGTCACGCATACCGGCGAATTTATAGATCGAGACAAGGGGAATGATGATCGCGATTGGCGGCATAAAGCGCATGCCAAGCACCCAGTTCAGATAGGCGCCCCGCCCACTGAAGGTCATACGCGACAGCGCGTAGGCGGCGATCACCGCGCAGAAGATGG
>JAYYLR010000116.1:0-8269 GCA_036143955.1 Pseudomonadota bacterium
TGTTTTGTTCTATAACCGGACACGCCAAGAGTCAATGGCCGGACAGGCCGGAAAATCGAGTTTGAGGGGAATCAGGCCGCCAGTTCGCTCTCGACGAGACGGGCCCAGTAGGTGGCGCCGACGGGCAGCATCTCGTCATTGAAATCATAGCGCGCGCCATGAAGCATGGCGTCCGGCGCGGCCGGGCCGGTGCCGAGCCAGATATAGGCCCCGGGGCGTTCCTCGAGCATGAAGGCGAAATCCTCGGCACCGAGCGACGGTTCGACGTCGCGCGCCACCCGGCCGGCACCGAGAACGGCTTCCATCACATCGCCGGCGCGTCCCGCCTCGACAGCATGGTTGACCGTCGCCGGATAGCCGGGATGCCAGCCGAAATCGAGGCTGCAGCCATAGGCGGCGGCTGTCGTGGTGGCGATGTCGCGGATCGCCTCTTCCAGAAGCTTGCGCGTCTCGGCGGTGAAGGAGCGGGCGGTGCCCTGAAGCTTCGCGCTGTCCGGGATCACGTTGTGCGCGCTTCCGGCCTGGAAGACGGTGACGCTGACGACCGCCGAATCGACCGGCGAGACACGGCGCGAGACGATCGTCTGCAGCGCCTGAACGATCGCGGCGCCGCAGGGCACCGGGTCGACCGTCATGTGCGGCTGGGCGGCATGGCCGCCGAGGCCGGTCACCGTCATCTCGAACATGTCGGCATTGGCCATGCAGACACCGTCATGGATTCCGGCGCTTCCGGCATCCATCGAGGGCCAGTTGTGCAGCCCCCAGACCGTTTCCATCTCGAATTTTGTGAACAGCCCGTCCTCGATCATCGCCAGGCCGCCGGCGCCACCCTCCTCGGCGGGCTGGAAGATGAAATAGACGGTGCCGTCGAAATTCCGTGTCTCGGCAAGATACTGCGCCGCGCCGAGAAGCATGGTCGTGTGGCCGTCATGCCCGCAGGCATGCATCTTCCCCGGGGTCAGCGACACATGGTCGAACTCGTTCAGCTCATGGATCGGCAGCGCGTCGATGTCGGACCGCAGACCGATGGCGCGGTCGCTGTCACCGGTGCCGCGCAGCACCCCGACAACACCCGTCTTGCCCATGCCGCGATGCACCTCGATGCCGAAGCTCTCGAGCTTGCCGGCGATGAAATCCGAGGTCCAGACCTCTTCATAGCCGAGCTCGGGATGCCGGTGCAGTTCGTGGCGCCAGTCGCGAAGATCGGGCGCGCGGTCGGCGATGGAGTTGATGACAGTCATGGATCGACCCGTTTCAGCCTGAAAGTGCTGCTGCCATGTTCAGCGTGATGCGCGCCCAGGTCAAGCACCGCGACCGCGCGGCGATGCGGCGAAACGCCGGCACCGGTAACGTTTTCAGTGCCCGTGCTTTCTGCTATTCAGCCGGCGTTCCCGGGCTGTGATGGCGGCCCTGCATGACCGGTGTCGGGCAAGACAAACCGGTGGTCGGCGGCGGAACAGGACATTTGGCGCCGCCGTCGCAGATTGGCGGTGCGGCGGGATGCGACATGGTCTGCAGAGCCGGCCGCCTCCATGGTTGAAATATACACGGAACGGGTCAACCGACGACCCGCCAGCAGGGGTGAGGTGTCATGGCATCAGACCAGCCAGATAGAGGATTGAGGGGCCTGCCGGGCGGCAAGCCGAAATACTCCGCATTCGCCCTTGCCAGACAGGCGATGGACTACCACCAGGGCTGGCAGCGCGCCTGGCGCGATGCGCCGCCGCAGCCCGAATATGACGTCGTTATCATCGGCGGCGGCGGGCACGGCCTTGCGACAGCCTATTACCTTGCCGCCGTCCACGGCATCAAGCGGGTCGCCGTGGTTGAAAAGGGCTGGCTTGGCGGCGGCAACACCGGCCGTAACACCACCATCATCCGCTCCAACTATCTGTGGGACGAATCGGCGGCGATCTACGAGCATGCGCTGAAGCTCTGGGAGGGCATGTCTCAGGACCTGAACTTCAACGTCATGTTCAGCCAGCGCGGCGTCCTCACCATCGCGCATTCCGAGCACGAGCTTCGCGAGATGTCGCGGCGCGTCCATGCGATCCGCCTGAACGGCATCGACTCGGAGATCCTCGGCCCGTCCGAGATCAAGAAATTCGTTCCGATCATCAACACCGACCAGTCGATCCGCTATCCGGTGATGGGCGGCTTCCTGCAGAAGCGCGGCGGCACCGCACGGCATGACGCGGTGGCCTGGGGCTATGCCCGCGCCGCCGACGATCTGGGAGTCGACATCATCCAGAACTGCGAGGTCACCGGGCTGCGCCGCAACGGGCGCCGCATCGTCGGCATCGAGACAAGCCGCGGCTTCATCAAGACCCGCAAGGTCGGCTGTGTCGTCGCCGGCCATTCCAGCGTCATGGCGGCCATGGCGGACATCCGCCTGCCGCTTGCCAGCCGGCCGCTGCAGGCACTGGTCTCGGAACCCATCAAGCCGATCCTTGATACGGTCATCATGTCGAACGCCGTACACATGTATATCAGCCAGTCCGACAAGGGCGAGATGGTGCTTGGCGCCGGCGTCGACAAATACAATTCCTACGCCCAGCGCGGCTCGTTCCCGGTGCCGGAACACATGATCTCGGCCGCGGTCGAGCTGTTCCCGGTGCTGTCCCGGCTTCGCATGCTGCGCCACTGGGGCGGCATCGTCGACACCTGCCCGGACGCGTCGCCGATCATCTCCAAGACCGATGTCGAGGGACTTTATTTCAACTGCGGCTGGGGAACAGGCGGGTTCAAGGCGACGCCGGGGTCGGGCCATGTCTTTGCCGACCTGATCGCCAATGACCGGCCGAACAGCATCGCCATGCCCTACGCGCTCGACAGGTTCCAGACCGGCCTGCTGATCGACGAGCACGGCGCCGCCGGCGTTGCCCACTGACGCGGATCCGAGGAGTTCACCATGCTGCTGATCACCTGTCCCTATTGCGGCCCGCGCGACGAGAGCGAGTTCAGCTGCGGCGGCGAGGCGCATATCGCGCGCCCGCTTGCCGAGAACAGCCTCAGCGACGCCGCCTTCGCAGATTACCTGTTCCTTCGCGACAACCCGAAGGGCCTGTTTCTGGAGCGCTGGCGCCACGCGGCCGGCTGCCGGCGCTGGTTCAACATGGCGCGTGACACCGTGACCCACGAAATCGTCGAGATTTACCCGATGGGAAACAAGCCGGCATCGAAGGCCGGCAAGGCCGCGCATGCCGACAGCTGGCGCCGTGACAGCGCCGCCGAGGCGGCCGCGAAACCGGCCGGCAAGGCGGGCCGCTCCCGGAAAGGCGACGCGTCATGACCCTGTCCGGCAAGACCTCACTCTTCGCCCGCAAGGCACCGCCGCAGATCTCCCGCGCCGCAACCGGCGGCCGTATCGACCGCGGCACACCGGTCAGTTTCATCTTCGACGGGCGCACCTATCAGGGATACGAGGGCGATACGCTGGCCTCGGCTCTCCTTGCGAACAATGTCCATCTCGTCGGGCGGTCCTTCAAATACCACCGGCCGCGCGGCATTCTGGCATCCGGTTCGGAAGAGCCGAACGCACTTGTCCGGGTCGGGCGCGGCGCGCATGCCGAACCCAACCTCCGCGCCACCCAGGTCGAGATTCATGACGGCCTCTATGCCGAGAGCCAGAACAGGTTCCCGTCGCTGAAATGCGACGTCGGGGCGGTGAATTCGGCGCTTCAGGCCTTTTTCCCGGCAGGTTTCTATTACAAGACCTTCATGTGGCCGGCATCGATGTGGATGACCTACGAGCATGTCATCCGCCATGCCGCGGGCCTCGGTCGCGTCGCCGACGATCATGACGATCCCGACCGGTACGAGCGCATTCACGCGCATTGCGACGTTCTGGTCGCCGGCGGCGGGGCTACCGGAATCATGGCGGCGCTTCAGGCCGGACGCGCCGGCGCGCGCGTGATCCTCGCCGACGAACAGAATGAATTCGGCGGCTGGCTTCTCGGCGAGGCCGACGTGACGATCGACGGCGCCGCGCCGGCGGACTGGGTCGCCGGGGCTGTCGCCGAACTGCAGGCGATGCCAGATGTGACGCTGCTGCCGCGGACCACCGTCTTCGGCTATATGGACCACAACTACCTGACGCTGACCGAGCGCGTGACGGACCATATGGCCGACGCGCCGGCGCATCTGCCGCGCCAGAGACTCTGGAAGGTTCGCGCCGCGCACACCGTGCTGGCGCAGGGCGCGCATGAACGCCCGCTGGTGTTTTCAGGAAACGACCTTCCCGGCGTGATGCTGGCTGGCGCGGTCCGCACCTACATCAACCGCTATGGCGTGGTTCCCGGCAACAGGACCGTTGTCTTCACCAACAATGACGATGCCTACAGGACGGCGCTGGCGCTTCATGGCGCGGGGGCGCATGTCGTTGTCGTCGATCTGCGGCGCGATCTTCGCGGCGAACTGATCAAGGCCGCTCGCGACGCCGGTATCGATGTGATTAGCGGCCATGCCGTATCCATCGCCGCCGGAACGCAGCGCATCGCGCGGGTCGAAATCGCGCCGGTGAACGAGGATGGCACAGCGCTTCTTGGCGATCCGGTCCACATGGACTGCGATCTTCTCGCGATGTCCGGCGGCCTGTCGCCTGCCGTTCATCTTCATTCGCAGGCCCGCGGCAAGCTGGGCTGGGATGACCGGCTGCTGTGCTTCAAGCCGACGACAACGCATGAGGCAAGCGTCAATGCAGGCGCCGGCAACGGCGTTTTCGACATCGAGAAAGCTGTCGCCGAAGGCATGAAGGCCGGCGACGTGGCGGCGAAAGCGGCTGGCTTCGAGACCGATACCGGTGAGCCCCCTGCCGTCACCGCGCCGAAAATGAGCCACCGGCCGCTGGCGGCATGGAAGATCACCAACGGGCACGGCCCGGGGCAGGGCCCGAAGGCGTTTGTCGATTTCCAGAACGACGTCACGGCATCGGATGTCCAGCTTGCGGCGCGCGAAGGCTACCAGTCAGTGGAGCATGTGAAGCGCTACACGACGCTCGGCATGGCAACCGACCAGGGCAAGACGTCCAACATCAACGGGCTGGCGATTCTCGCCGACACGCTTGGCCGCGACATTCCCGAGGTCGGCACCACCACCTTCCGCATGCCCTACACGCCGGCCGGACTCGGCGCCATCGCGGGCCGCGACATCGGGGACCTGTTCGACCCGACCCGGCTGACCCGCATGGATCAGTGGCACCGCGAGAACGGCGCCACCTTCGAGCATGTCGGCCAGTGGATGCGAGCCTGGTACTATCCGCAGGACGGCGAGACGATGCGCGAGGCCGTTGACCGCGAGGTTCTCGCCGCGCGCGAAAGCGCAGGCCTTCTCGACGCCTCGACCCTCGGCAAGATCGACATCCAGGGCCCCGACGCCGCCGAATTCCTGAACCGGATCTATACCAACAGCTGGCTCAAGCTCGGCATCGGCAAATGCCGCTACGGGCTGATGCTCAAGGATGACGGCATGGTGATGGATGACGGCGTCACCACCCGCCTTGGCGAGAACCATTTCCACATGACCACCACCACCGGCGGCGCCGCAGGCGTTCTCGACTGGATGGAGGAATGGCTGCAGACCGAATGGCCCGACCTCAAGGTCTATCTGACATCGGTCACCGAGGAATGGTCGGTCGCGACCCTGTCAGGTCCGAATGCCGGCAAGATCCTGCAGGCCGCCGGAGTCGATATCAGCCTCGATCCGAACGACTTCCCGTTCATGACGATGCGCGAGGCGCACATCGCCGGCCTGCCGGTCCGGATCTTCCGGATTTCCTTCACCGGAGAGCTGTCCTACGAGATCAACATCCGCGCCCGCCACGGCCTGGCGCTGTGGACGCATCTTATGAAGGCCGGCGCCGAATTCGGCATCACCCCCTACGGCACCGAGGCGATGCATGTCCTTCGCGCCGAAAAGGGCTTCATCATCGTCGGGCAGGAAACCGATGGGTCGGTGACGCCGCAGGATCTGGGCATGGACTGGATCGTCTCGAAGGTGAAGCCGGATTTCATCGGCAAGCGGGCCCTTGAGCGCGCCTCGATGGCGGCCGAAGACCGCAAGCAGCTTGTCGGCCTTCGCACGCGCGAGCGCAAACGGGTGATCCCGGAAGGCGCGCACGCCGTCCTCGACCCGAACGAGGAGATGCCTATGACCATGCTCGGGCAGGTCACCTCCTCCTATTACTCGCCGAATGTCGGCGGCTCGATCGCGATGGCGATGCTGAAGGGTGGCCGCGCGCTGATGGGCGGCACGGTATATCTGCCGATGCTCGACGGCGAGGTCATCGAGGCCGAGGTCGTCGAACCGGTATTCTTCGATCCGAAAGGAGACCGCATCAATGGCTAGCCTTTCAACCGAAGGCGGTCGCCCGCCGGGCCGCACGGCCCTTTCCGGCCGCGGTCCGGCAAAGCACGAGACACCCGGTGGTGGCAGGCCTGGGCTGACGGTCAGCGAGGTGGCGCATCTCGGCAAGATCAACCTTCGCGGCGATGCCGGGATGCTTCCGGCGATTCGCAAGCACACCGGCTGCACCGCATTTCCGGACAACAACCGCATGATGACCGTCGGTGACCGGCAGCTCGTCTGGCTTGGCCCGGACGAATTCCTGCTGCTTTGCGAAGCCGGATCGGAACCCGACCTTCACAGCCAGCTGTCGCTTGATCTCGACGGGGTCCATGCGGCGGTTACGAACGTGACCGACAGCCTGTGCGCGCTGGCCCTTGGCGGGTCGGCGGTCAGGCAGGTTCTCGCCAAGGGATGCGGCCTCGACCTGCACCCGTCGAAATTCGCCACCGGCGACTGCGCGCAGACCATGCTGGCGCATGCCGGGGTGACGCTGATCGCGCAGGACGCTGACAGGTTCATGCTGATCTGCCGGACCAGCTTCGCGCCCTATGTGGCCGACTGGCTGATTGATGCCGGCATGGAATACGGCGCCGCCTTCAAGGGCTGACGCCGCCTTCCACCAGTCTGCCGATCAACGGGATCAGTATTCCGCGTCGGGAAGCTCTTCCATGCGTTTGGCGATGAAGGCGCGAAGCGCCTCGTCGGTCGCCGCGTCGATCTCCGGCGCCTCATAGGCATCCAGCATCTTGCGGGCGCGGTCGCGGGCACGGGCATGGCTCTCGACCGACCCTTCGGACGACCATTGCTCATAGGTCGTGTTGTCCGCCATGTCGGAGCGCCAGAACGCGGTCTCGAAATTCGCCTGCGTATGCGACGAGCCGAGGAAATGCTTGCCAGGCCCAGTCTCGCGAAGCGCGTCCATCGCCTGGCCGTTCTGGGTGACGTCGATCCCGTCGACCATGTTCTGCATCATCGTCAGCTGGTCGGCATCGAGTACGAGCTTGGCATAGTCGGCGACAAGACCGCCTTCCATCCAGCCTCCGGCATGAAGCACGAAATTCACCCCGCCCATGACGGTCGGCATGATGGTGTTGGCCGATTCATAGGCCGCCTGAGCGTCCGCCGTCTTCGAGCCGGTCAGCGAGCCGCCGCTCCGGAACGGGACGCCGAGCCGGCGGGCCAGCTTGGCGCAGCCGAGAAGCACCTTCGCCGGTTCCGGCGTGCCGAAGGTCGGGGCGCCTGTCTGCATCGACATCGAGCTTGCAAAGCTTCCGAAAATCACCGGCGCGCCGGGACGGATCAGTTGTGTGAAGGCGATGCCGCTCATCGCCTCGGCAAGCGTCTGCGCCAGCGTTCCGGCAACCGATACCGGCGACATCGCGCCGGCGAGGATGAAGGGCGCGGTGATCACGGCCTGGTTGTTGCGGGCATAGACCTTGAGCGCGCCGAGCATGGTGCCGTCCCAGGTCATAGGCGAGTTGGCGTTGATCAGGCTCGTCGTCACCGTGTTGCCGGCGACGAAATCCTCGCCGAACAGGATCTTCGACATGTCGACGGTGTCCTGGGCCCGCTCCGGCGCCGTCACCGACCCCATATAGGGCTTGTCGGACAGGCGCTGGTGCGCGTAGATCATCTCCAGATGGCGCTTCGTCACCGGAAGGTCGACAGGCTCGCACACGGTGCCGCCGGAATGGTGGAACCCGGGAAGCATGTAGGCAAGCTTCACGAAATTCCGGAAATCCTCGATCGTGGCGTAGCGCCGCTCATTTTCCAGATCGCGCACGAAGGGCGGGCCATAGACCGGCGCGAACACCATGTTGTTGCCGCCGATCTCGACCGACCGTGACGGGTTGCGCGCATGCTGGGTGAAGCTTGAAGGCGCGGTCTCGCACAGCTTGCGGGCAAGCCCGCGCGGGAAATGCAC
>JAYYLR010000117.1:0-8108 GCA_036143955.1 Pseudomonadota bacterium
TCGGCAAAGGCAAGATAGGTGGCGTGATAGACGATGCCGCCGGCATCGGTGTCCTCGAACTGAACGCGAAGCGGATAATGGTGCGCGCCGTCCGCCACCCACCCGTCCAGCACGGCCGGAAAATCGGAATCAGTCGTCGTCATCGGGACCGAGATCGCTCAGCATGTCGAGTTGCCGCGTCACGCTTGGCGGCGGCGTCATGTCAAGATGCGCCCAGCCGGCAACCGACAGGCAGCGGCCCCGCGGCGTGCGCATCAGCAGGCCTGTCTGCAGCAGGAACGGCTCGATCACCTCTTCCAGCATGTCGCGCTGTTCGGCCAGCACGGCGGCAAGGGTCTCGACGCCGACCGGCCCGCCGGCGTAATTCTCCGCCAGGCAGCCGAGATAGCGGCGGTCCATGGCATCAAGCCCGGCGGCATCGACTTCGAGCCGCCGAAGCGCCGCATCGGCAACCGCCGCGGTGACCGTCTCATGCCCCTCGACGGCGGCGATGTCGCGGACCCGGCGAAGCAGGCGGCCGGCGATACGCGGCGTGCCGCGGGCCCGTCCGGCAATCTCCAGCGCCCCGTCCTCGGCAAGCGCCATCTCGAGCCGCTTCGCCTGGTTGGCGAGGATCACCGCAAGCTCGTCGCGGCCATAGAACTGCAGCCGCATCTGGATCCCGAACCGGTCGCGAAGCGGCGTCGTCAGGAGACCGGCGCGAGTCGTTGCCCCGACAAGGGTGAAGGGCGGCAGATCGATCCGCACCGAGCGCGCCGACGGCCCCTCGCCGATAATCAGGTCGAGCTGGAAATCCTCCATCGCCGGATAGAGAACCTCCTCGACGGCCGGATTGAGCCGGTGGATCTCGTCGATGAACAGCACGTCGCGCGGGCGCAGATTCGTCAGCAGCGCCGCCAGGTCGCCGGCCCGCGCGATAACCGGCCCGGACGTCGCCCGGAAGCCGACGCCGAGCTCCGCCGCCACGATCTGCGCCAGCGTCGTCTTGCCGAGCCCCGGCGGCCCGTGGAGAAGCGCATGGTCCATCGCCTCGCTGCGGTTGGCGGCGGCGGCGATGAAGGTCTCGAGATTGGCCCTGCCGCCGCCCTGGCCGATGAATTCGGCAAGCCGCAGCGGCCGCAGCGCATTGTCGGCGCGTTCCGGCGTTTCGCCGCTGACCAGCCTGTCGTCCTGCTGCGTCATCTAGCGCCCCATTTCCTGAAGCGCGGCGGCGATCAGCCCGGAAAGGTCGCCGTCATCCGCGCCGCCGGCCCGCGCCCGCTGCAGCGCGGCGTGCGCCTCGGCGCGCCCATACCCCAGATTGACGAGCGCCGACATCGCGTCCGCGCCGGCCCCGTCGTCGCCGGGCGCGGCCATGCCCGAGGCCATCGCGGCGCCACCGCCCGTCGGCAGCGCGCCGACCTTCTCGGCAAGTTCGTTGACGACACGCTGCGCCAGCTTCGGCCCGACACCGTCGGCCCGCGCCACCATCGCCCGGTCGCCGGCCATGATCGCCGTGGCGAGCTCGTCCGCCGTCAGCACCGACAGGATCGCCATCGCCGCCTTCGCGCCGACCCCCTGAACCGTAATCAGCAGGCGGAAGGCGTCGCGCTCCGCCGCATCGACGAAGCCGAACAGCGTCATGCTGTCCTCGCGGACCTGCATTTCGGTGAGAAGCGTGACCGCCGCGCCGTCCATGCCGAGCCGTCCCTGCGTCCGCCCCGACACGGTGACAGCATAGCCGACACCGGCGACGTCGATCACAACCGAGCCGCCATCCGCGCTGACGATACTGCCGCGAAGCTGTGCGATCATCCCTCGCCTCTCCCGTTGCCGGCGTCGCGGGCCAGTGCCGCCGCGATCGCCTTTTCAAGACTCGATCCGCCCGCCGTCGCATCCGCGGCGCCGGACGCCTTGCCGAAACCGGCCATGCCATCATGCCCTGCCGCGATGGCAATCGCCAGTGCGTCGGCGGCATCGGCATTCACCGCCGTCACGCCGAGGAGCCGCGTCACCATCGCCGCCACCTGTGTCTTGTCGGCGGCGCCGGTGCCGACAACCGATTTCTTGACCTGGCGCGCCGCCAGCTCGCGAAGCGGCAGTCCCGCGGCAGCGCACTGCGCCATCGCGACACCGCGCGCCATGCCGAGCTTCAGCGCCGCCGCCGCCGAGCGCGCGACGAAGATTTCCTCGATGGCCGCCGCCTGCGGCGCATGGGCCGCGATAACCGCCTCGAGCTCCACGGCGATGACGTGAAGACGCGCGCTGTCGGGTGATTTCGGGTCCGGCCGGATGACGCCGTTCGCGACATGCGAAAGCCGCCCGTCGGCAAGGCCGACAATGCCCCATCCGGTGTTGCGGATGCCAGGATCGATACCGAGGATCTGCATCCGCCGCCCGTCCCGTCAGGCCAGCTTGGCCAGGATCTCGTCGGAAATGTCGAAATTCGACGACACGTTCTGCACGTCGTCATTGTCGTCCAGCGTGTCGAGAAGCTTCAGCAGCGTCGTCGCCTGGTCCTCGCCGACCTCGATGGTGTTCTGCGGCTTCCAGACGAGGCCGGACTCCGCCGGCGCGCCGAACTGTCCCTCGAGCGCCTCGACGACGCTGTTGTAATCCTCTGTGGCGCAGGTGACCTCATGGCCGTCATCATCGGATTCGACATTGTCGGCGCCGGCTTCCAGCGCCGCCTCGAACATGGTGTCGGCATCGGTGGCGTCGGCCGGGTAGATGATCTGCCCGACACGGTCGAACATGAAGCTGACCGAGCCGGTCTCGCCAAGCGAGCCGCCGAACTTGCTGAAGGCGGCGCGCACTTCCGACGCAGTCCTGTTCTTGTTGTCTGTCATCGCCTCGACGATCAGCGCCGTGCCGCCCGGGCCGTAGCCTTCATAGCGGATTTCGTCATAGATCTCGCCCTCGCCGCCCTCGGCCTTTTTCAGAACGCGCTCGATATTGTCCTTCGGCATGTTGGCGGCCCGCGCCGCCGCCAGCGCCGTGCGAAGCCGCGGGTTCGAGCCGGCGTCGGTGCCGCCGCGCGCGGCGACCGTCAGCTCCTTGATCAGCCTTCCGAAAATCTTCGCCCGCTTCTTGTCCTGGGCGCCCTTGCGATGCTGGATGTTCTTGAATTTACTGTGGCCTGCCATGGTCGTGCGATCTTTGCCCTGCGGTCTGTGCGGTGGATGGCGGCGCCCTGCGCCGGTCTCATGAGCCTGCTATAGCAAATTCGGCACCGGTTGCGCCAGAGCTATGGCGGCGGGACAGCAAGCCCCGTCAGCCCCTCTGTCAGGCACCGGGCGTCGCCGCGCCGAGACGCCCGCCGCGCCGCAGCGGCTCGACCGAAACCGCGTGCCCGGCCTCGTCGCTCTCGACAAGCAGCCCGCAGACCGTCACCTCGCCAAGCGCCACCGAAAGGCGCGGCCCGTCATGTCCGGTGAAGCGCGCCGTCGCCGCTTCCTTGTTCATGCCGATGACGCTGTCATAGTCGCCGCACATGCCCGCATCGGTCTGGTAGGCGGTACCGCCAGGCAGAATCTGGTGGTCGGCCGTCGGCACATGGGTGTGCGTCCCGACGACAAGCGAGGCGCGTGAATCGGCGTAATGGCCGACCGCCATCTTCTCCGATGTCGCCTCGCCATGAAGGTCGATCAGGATGAAGTCGGCGTCGCGGCCGAGCCTGTTGCGGACCAGCGCCCCGTTGATCGCCGGAAACACCGGGTCGTAATCGGCCATGAAGAGGTTGGTGATGGCGTTGATGACGACAAGCCGCGCCCCGGCCTCGTTGGTCACGCAGACCGACCCGGCGCCGGGCGTTCCCTCGGCCATGTTGATCGGTCGCAGAAGGCGCGGCGTCGCCTCGATATAGGGAATGATCTCGCGCTTGTCCCAGACATGGTTGCCTGTCGTCAGCACGTCGATTCCAGCGCCGAACAGCTCGTCGCAGATGGCCGGCGTCACGCCGAACCCGCCGGCGGCGTTCTCGCAGTTCACGACAAGGAAATCCAGCGCCAGCTCGGCGCGAAGGACCGGCGCCTGATCGATCACCGCGGTCCGTGCCGCACGACCGACAATGTCGCCAAGAAACAGAACCCGCATCACGCCCCACCAGGCTGTTGATTGTCCGCCGGACGAAGCCCGGACGGGGTCAGCACCGCGTCGAGCGCCGCGTCATACAGGCCGACCGGCACCTTATCGACCAGCTGGCCGTCGAAGGCAATGCCGATCGCCGTCACCTGCCGCCCGGCACCACGAAGCGCGCCAAGCGTCCGGTCATAGAAACCGCCGCCATAGCCGAGCCGCCGGCATCCGGAATCAAAAGCAAGCATCGGCGCCAGGATCAATGAAGGTGTCAGGATGTCCGCCGCCGCGGACGGCTGCTTCGTTCCGTAGGGGCCGTCGACAAGATCATCGCCCGGGGCCCAGCGCCGGAAGACAAGCGGGTTGCCGGGCGCCGGCGTTTCCGGCATCGCCGTCGCGATCCCGCGACCGACAAGCGCGGTCACCAGCGGCAGCGGCGACAACTCTGAGCGGATCGGCATGTAGGCGGCAACGACCCCGCCCTCACCGCCCGCCGGGGCGATGCCCGCAAGAATATCGTCGAGGATGCCGACCTGGGCGGCGAGCCGCGCCGGCGCGTCCGGATCACCGGCCATCAGGTCGCGCCGGTGCGCCGCGGCCTGCTTTCGCAGCGCTTGCTTGGCGTCGGCGGGATCGGATGTCGTGGCGGTCATGAAACTTGCGATGCGGCCCGGCGTGGAGAGGGAACGGCGACAACCAGCACAACCGCCGGCAGCTTCATCCTCTGTGACCTGCAGTGCAGGTGGGCGCCGCGGATAACCGGACCACGATCCGGCCAGAGGCAGCTCCCAAGAGATGATTTATGGCCCCAGGGATCGAAAATCCAAGCGCGAGGTCCAGTTGTCGCTCGCGAGATATTTAGTTGGAAGACAGCTTCGATGCAAGCGTGAGGATGCGTTCGGCGGCCTGCTCCAGCGCCGCCGCAGCGGCGTCTTCGCCGTTGGCGGCGGCTTTCATGTCCGCCCCGCCATCATGTGCGCGGTCGGCGAGGATCAGCGCCGCCATCGCAAGAAGACGGGCCTCGCCGATCTGGCCGACCGACCCAACAAGCGACTGCAGCACCTCTTCGATCTCGGCGGCAAGCGTCTCGATATGGGCTTCCTCGCCGGCGCCGCAGCCGATCTGGTAGGGGGTGCCGTTCAGGCGGATGGTGACGACGGACTGGCTCATGCCCTTCCCCCTTCACCGCCTGTCGCCCGCTGCGCCGTCTCGATGGCCTTTATCGCGCCGGCGATCTGCCCGTCGATCCGCCCGATCTCGGCCAGAATCGCCTTCCGGTCGAGCCCCGCATCACCGGAGTCCGGCGTCCCCCTGGCGGCGGTGATCGCGGCTTCGAGCGCATCCAGCGCGGCGGTCAGCTTCGACTCGGCATCGGCAAGGCGCGACATATCGGGATCTCCTCGGCAGGGTCGATCGGCGCTTCGCCGCAGGGCGGCGTCCAGGTGCCGATTCGCAACATTCTGGTGCGGTCAGGCGCGCGCATCCCGGCGTTTGGCGCGTCCGTCCACAGGCCAAAGAGACTGCCTGAACTGCGATTGCAAATAAAGCCTGATTTTGCGGTCGCAGGCTGAGCCGGGCTTTGCGGCGCCCGGCGCGGAACAGGCATCGGGCCCGTTGCCGGGTCAACCATCAGCAGGGCGACTCACCGATTGACGAATGCGAGATGGAAAGGCAGATTGCGGCTCACGGAAACGGGCGCGCCGGCGACATTCCGCGGCGCCGCATCCTGAGGAGCATCCCATGGTCAATTCCCCCGAGCGACAGGATATGGCGAATGCCATTCGCGCACTGTCTATGGACGCTGTCGAGGCCGCCAAATCCGGCCACCCCGGCATGCCGATGGGGATGGCCGACGCGGCAACGGCGCTGTTTGCCGACCATCTGAAATTCGACGCCTCCGCCCCAGACTGGCCTGACCGCGACCGCTTCGTCCTGTCGGCCGGGCACGGCTCGATGCTGATCTATTCGCTTCTCCATCTCACCGGCTATGCCGACATGACGATGGACCAGCTTCGCAATTTCCGTCAGGTCGGCGCCATCACCGCCGGCCATCCGGAGGCCGGCCACGCCGGCGGGATCGAGACCACCACCGGCCCGCTTGGCCAGGGTCTGGCGAATGCCGTCGGCATGGCGATGGCCGAGCACCACATGGCCTCCGTCCATGGCCGCGACCTTGTCGACCACCACACCTATGTCATTGCCGGCGACGGCTGCTTGATGGAGGGCGTCAGCCACGAGGCCGCCTCGATGGCGGGCCATATGGGTCTCGGCAGGCTGATCGTGCTGTTCGACGACAACGGCATTTCCATTGACGGCAGCACCGACCTTGCCGTGTCCGACGACACCACGGCGCGCTTCGAATCCTACGGATGGCAGGTTCTCGCCGTCGACGGCCATGACATGAATGCGGTATCCGCCGCGATTTCCGAGGCGCGCGCCGAAGAGGACCGGCCGAGCCTGATCCGCTGCCGCACCGTCATCGGGTTCGGCGCGCCGAACAAGGCCGGCACCTCCGGCGTCCACGGCGCCCCGCTCGGCGGCGACGAGATCGCCGGCACGCGCGCCGCCCTCGGATGGGAGCACGCGCCGTTTGACGTTCCGCAGCCCATCGTCGAGTCCTGGCGCGCCGTCGGCGCCCGGGGCCGCGCCGCAAGGCAGGCATGGGAAGACCGCCACAAGGCCTCCGACAGCGCCGCGTTCGACGCCGCCATGGCGGGTGATTTCGACGGGCCGATCGGCGACGCCGTTCTTGCCTGGAAACAGGCGCTTGCCGCCGAGCCGCAGAAAATCGCCACCCGCGTCGCCAGCCAGAAGGCGCTCGACGCCATCATCCCGGCCTGCCCGGCGCTGATCGGCGGGTCGGCCGACCTGACCGGCTCGAACAACACCCGCGCCGGCGGGCAGGATATCTACAGCCGTGACAACCCGGCCGGAACCTACGTCCATTACGGTGTGCGCGAGCATGGCATGGCGGCGGCGATGAACGGCATCGCGCTTCATGGCGGGGCGATCCCCTATGGCGGCACCTTCCTTGTCTTCACCGACTATTGCCGCCCGTCGATCCGGCTGTCGGCGCTGATGAAGCAACGCGTTGTCTATGTGATGACGCATGATTCGATCGGCCTCGGCGAGGACGGCCCGACCCACCAGCCGGTCGAGCATCTCGCGGCGCTGCGGGCGATCCCGAACCTTCTGGTCTTTCGCCCGGGCGACGCCGTCGAAACGGCGGAGGCCTGGCAGTGCGCGCTGGCCGCGAAGGACCGCCCGTCGGTCCTTGCCCTCAGCCGCCAGGGGCTGGAACAGTTCCGGCATGGCGACATGGCCGAGAATCTGACGGCCCGGGGCGCCTATGTCGCCGCCGAGGCGGACGGAACGCGCCAGGTGACGATCATGGCGAGCGGATCCGAGGTCGGCATTGCGATGGCGGCGCGCGAGGCGCTTGCCGCCGACGGCATCAACGCCGCCGTCGTTTCGGTCCCGTGCCTAGAGCTGTTCGCCGAACAGGACGCCGGCGCCCGCGCCGCTGTTCTGGGCGAGAGCCCGCGCATTGCTGTCGAAGCGGCGATCCAGCAGCCCTGGGACAGGCTTCTTCGCGACGGCGACGACTTTGTCGGCATGGACGGCTTCGGCGCCTCTGGCCCGGCAGGCGATCTCTATGCGCATTTCGGGATCACCGCCGACGCCGTCGCCGCGCGGGCACGCGCGATGATCGGTTAAAGCGCCGACAATGGCTTCACAGCGGAACAGGGGACAACGGTGACGGTTCGCCTCGCAATCAGCGGCTTCGGCCGGATCGGACGCATGGTGCTGAGGGCACTTGTCGAAACCGGGCGCGACGACGTCGAGATCGTCCTCATCAACACGCCGGGGCCGGTCGAGACGTCGGCCCACCTCTATGAATTCGATTCGATCCACGGGCGCGTGCAGGGAAGCGTCAGTCATGGCGAAGGATGGATGGATGTCGGCCGCGGCCGCATCGCGATGACGCATGAGCGCGACCCGGCGATGATCCCGCATGCCGATCATGGCGTCGATATCGTTCTCGAATGTTC
>JAYYLR010000118.1:0-3945 GCA_036143955.1 Pseudomonadota bacterium
TCGTCGAGGCACGTGCCGCGGCGATCAAGTCGGGCGAGATCGAAGCCTAGATATCGCCGGACGCAGTCTCGCAGGATCATTCCAAGGACACCGCTATCATGTCTCGTTTGCAACCAGCCAGGGGCACCTCAGACCTGTTGCCGTCGGCCATGGCGGCGCATCGCCGGGTTATCGATACGGCGCGGGACGCGGCGGGCCTCTACGGCTTTCAGGAGATGGCGACGCCAATCTTCGAATTCGGCGAGGTGTTTTCGCGGCCGCTTGGCGACAGCAGCGACGTGGTGACAAAGGAAACCTACAATTTCACCGATCGAGGCGGCGAGACGCTGACCCTGCGGCCGGAAAACACGGCCGGTGTGGTGCGGGCGATGATCTCGAACGGGCTGACACAGAGCCTGCCGCTGAAATTCTTCTATGCCGGCCCGATGTTCCGGTACGAACGTCCCCAGAAGGGCCGGATGCGGCAGTTTCATCAGATCGGGATCGAATATCTCGGGCCACGCGACGGGCTTGCGGATGCCGAAATCATTGCCTGCGGTGCGCGTGTTCTCGCTGGTCTGGGTGTTCTTGACCGCTGCAAGCTGCACCTGAATTCACTCGGCGATACCGAGAGCCGGCAGGCCTATCGAGCGGCACTTCTGACATTCCTCGAGTCGCATGCCTCTGAGCTGTCGGTGGACAGCCAGGCCCGTCTGCAAACCAACCCGCTGCGGATACTTGATTCCAAGGATGAGGGCGACCGTGCGATCCTCGAAAATGCACCGCGCCTTGATGGTTATCTGAACGATGCCTCGAAGCGCCATTTTGCCGCCGTAACAGGCGCCCTCGAGAGTGCCGGAATTGACTGGTCCTTCGACCCGTTTCTTGTCCGGGGGCTCGACTATTACTGCCACACCGCCTTTGAATTCATCACCGACGCGCTCGGTGCGCAGGGAACGGTCCTTGGTGGTGGCCGCTATGACGGGCTGTCGGAGATGCTTGGCGGGCCGCAGGTGGCCGGTGTCGGATGGGCGGCGGGTGTCGAGCGCCTGTCCATGCTGGTCGGTGAGCAGGAGCCCGCGAAACCGCCTGTCGCCGTCCTGCCGATGGACGGGTACGGTGAATCAGAGGCGCATCGGCTTGCCGAAATGCTTCGCGACAGCGGGGTCGCGGTCGATCTTTCGGCTGGTGGCGCCATCGGGAAACGGCTTAAGAAGGCTGACCGGGCCGGAGCCCGACTGGCTGTCATCCTTGGCAGTGATGAGCTTGCTGCCGGTACGGCGCAGCTTCGTGACCTCACAACAGGGACGCAGCGTTCGGTTGCGCAGGCCGATCTTGCCGCTGCCCTCCACGCTGCTCTTTCCGGCAATGATGACGGGGCCGCGTGATGAGTCTTGACCAGACAATGGACCGGGTTCTTGCCCGTCGCGGCGAGGTCGAGGCGCGCCTGTCCGATGCCGGCGGAATGGCGCCTGATGAACTTGCGACCCTGTCACGCGAGCTGTCCGAGCTTCGGCCTGTCTGTGAGCAGGTCGAGCTTGTCCGGAGCCTTGAGGCGGATCGTGACACAGCGGCGCAGATGATCGAGGAGTCGGATGGCGATGCCGAGATCATGGAAATGGCCCGTGGCGAGATCGAGGAAATCGACTCCCGCCTTCCCGACGAGATGAAGGCATTGCAGCTTCTTTTGCTGCCACGCGACAGGGATGATTCGCGAAATGCCATTCTGGAGGTTCGGGCCGGCACAGGCGGGGATGAAGCAGCACTTTTCGCTTCCGACCTGTTCGACATGTATCAGCGGTTCGCGGCGCGCCACGGCTGGCGTTTCGAGGTCATGGAAATCTCCGAGACCGGGATCGGCGGTTACAAGGAGGCGACTGCCAATATCGCCGGCACCGACGTCTTCGCGCGCCTGAAATTCGAGTCCGGCGTTCACCGTGTACAGCGTGTTCCCGAGACCGAGGCCGGTGGCCGAATTCACACCTCGGCTGCCACTGTTGCCGTCCTGCCGGAGGCTGAGGATGTCGATATCGACGTTCAGGAAAGCGATCTGCGGATCGATGTCTTCCGGGCGTCTGGGCCGGGCGGTCAGTCGGTCAATACCACCGACTCGGCGGTGCGGATCACCCACATCCCGACCGGAATCGTCGTTAGCCAGCAGGACGAGAAATCGCAGCACAAGAACCGCGCCAAGGCGATGAAGATTCTGCGGGCGCGGCTTTATGATGCCGAGCGGGCCCGCCTGCAGGCGGAACGTGCCGCATCGCGCAAGGGCCAGGTTGGTTCCGGCGACAGGTCGGAGCGCATCCGCACCTACAATTTCCCGCAAGGCCGCGTGACGGACCACCGGATCAACCTGACGCTTTACAAGCTCGACAAGGTGATTGCGGGGGAGGCTCTCGACGAGGTGGTCGAGGCGCTGATCTCCGAGGATCAGGCACAGCGGCTTGCCGAGGGTGGTGAATGAGCCGCCAGTCGCCGGGAGCTGTCATAGAAGCGCGGCAGCTCCTTCAACCGGCACAGACGCAGTTACGGGACGCCGGGATTGCCGATGCGTCACTTGATGCACGATTGCTTTTGGCCATGGCGCTGGGGCGTGAAGAGGCGGTGTTGCCGCATGAAAGCCTGACCGACTGGAGCCATACTGCCGCCGCCGGTTTCTCGCGGCTTCTGGCGCGCCGATGTGCAGGAGAGCCCGTCAGCCGCATTCGGGGATGGCGCGAATTCTGGTCACTGCGTTTTGCGTTGTCGGCGGACACGCTTGATCCGAGGCCCGACAGCGAAACCGTGGTCGAAGCCGCGCTTGCCTGGGTGGGCGGGCGACGCGAGGCATCACTTCGATTGCTTGACCTGGGGACCGGGTCGGGCGCGCTGCTTCTTGCCTGCCTGTCGGAAATGCCGGGGGCAACCGGTATCGGCGTCGATCTTAGTGCTGGCGCCCTCGCCACCGCCACCGCGAACGCGGCACAGCTCCGGCTCAGCGACCGCGTGCAGTTCGTTGAGGGTGATTTTGCCGATCCGCAGGCGGGCGCTGGAGAATTTGATCTGATTCTGTGTAATCCGCCCTATATCCCCCGCCGCGCCATCGAACAGCTGGCGCCGGAGGTGGCGCATTTCGACCCGAAACGCGCCCTTGACGGTGGCGATGACGGTCTCGACTGCTGGCGAAGCCTGTTACCTCGCCTGCGGCGGGGTCTTGCTCCCAACGGACGGGCCTTCGTCGAGATCGGCGCCGGACAGGAAGAGGCCGTGACGTCGCTTGCACGGCAGGCCGGATTGCAGACCGCAGGAACAAGGCCGGACCTGTCAGGCACGATCCGGTGCCTGATCTTTGCAGGGTGATGACAGCGGCGGCTCGCTGGTCCAATTTTGCAAGAAACGGATATTTTGACTTGATATGTCACGGCAGAGGTGGCTATGGTGCGGGCGTTGACAGCGGCGCCGAAGCGCCCTGCGTTCGAACCTCCGAATATGGCGGTGACGTCTGGCAAGTTAAATGCGCCTCTCTCAAGGCGTGACCAGCTTGCGACAACAGTTTCAATAACCGGTACACAGGTCGATGAGACAACCTCAGAATGCAAAGCGCGGACGCGGACGCGGACGCCGCGGTAATAACAACGCACAGCCAAATGTTCCGAACCGGAACACCTCCTATGAGTCCAACGGACCGGACGTGAAGCTTCGCGGCAATGCGCAGCAGCTGAACGAGAAATACATGGCGCTTGCGCATGACGCTGCGGCGGCCGGCGAGCGTATCACTGCCGAGGCCTATACGCAGTTCGCCGACCATTATTACCGGCTCCATCAGGCAGCCATCGACGCCGCTGAAGAGCGTAAAGCGCAGCATGCTGAACGGCAGTCGCGTTCGGGATCTCCGCAGCCGACGATTGAAGAGCCGGCTGCCGAAAACACCGCCGATGGCAGCGCGGCGGACGATGGAACGTCAGAGGCGTCTGGCAATGGTGC
>JAYYLR010000119.1:0-6361 GCA_036143955.1 Pseudomonadota bacterium
GCGTCAGCTTGAACCAGGCACGGGCAAAGGCATCCGCAAACTCGTCGAGATTCTCGTGATAGCGACGCGAGATGGCCTCATAGGACGGGTCGGTGCGAAGCGCGATGTCGGTCGTCGCCATCATCGGCGCGTGGCGACGGTCCGGGTCGTGCGCGTCGGGCACCAGTTCGCCGGCGGCAGCATCCGTCGGCGTCCACTGATAGGCGCCTGCCGGGCTCTTCGTCAGCTCCCATTCATAGCCGAACAACATGTCGAAATAGCCGTTGTCCCACTTGATCGGGTTCGGCGTCCAGGCGCCCTCGAGGCCACTGGTGATGGCGTGAACGCCCTTGCCGCTCTCGAAATCGCTGTGCCAGCCAAGGCCCTGTTCCTGGATGCTTGCACCCTCCGGCTCCGGACCGACAAGCCCGGCATCACCGGCACCGTGGCACTTGCCGAAAGTGTGGCCGCCGGCGACCAGAGCCACGGTCTCCTCGTCATTCATCGCCATGCGGGCGAATGTCTCGCGGATGTCGCGGGCCGAGGCCATCGGGTCCGGCTTGCCGTTCGGGCCTTCCGGATTGACATAGATCAGGCCCATCTGCACGGCGGCAAGCGGATTTTCAAGCTCGCGGTCGCCGGTGTAACGCTTGTCGCCAAGCCAGGTGTCCTCGGTGCCCCAGTAGATGTCCTCCTCCGGCTCCCACATGTCTTCGCGACCGCCGGAGAATCCGAAGGTCTTGAAGCCCATCGATTCCAGCGCGCAGTTGCCGGTGAAGATCATCAGGTCGGCCCAGGACAGGCTCTCGCCATATTTCTGCTTGATCGGCCACAGAAGGCGGCGCGCCTTGTCCAGATTGGTGTTGTCGGGCCAGCTGTTGAGCGGGGCGAACCGAAGTGTTCCGGCGCCCGCGCCGCCGCGCCCGTCACCGGTGCGATAGGTGCCGGCGCTGTGCCAGGCCATGCGGATGAAAAGCGGACCGTAATGGCCGTAATCTGCGGGCCACCACTCCTTGGAGTCGGTCATCAGCGCAAAGATTTCCTGACGCAGGACATCAAGATCGACCGTCTTGAAGGCTTCCGCGTAGCTGAACGCCGGTCCCATCGGATTGGACAGCGCGGAATTCTGGTGCAGAATCTTCAGGTTCAGCTGGTTCGGCCACCAGTCGCGATTGGACCTTACACCGAAGGTGGTGTGCTTGATCCCGCCATGCATGACGGGGCATTTGTTTTGCTCGTTCATCCTTGTCTCCGCAAATTGGGCATGAATGCCGTCGTGCCCGGCCCTGCCGGCACGAATTCCCATAATCGGATGGTATGAACGGGCGACGGCAAAATCAAGCTGTTTGGAATGGTTTTAAACTGCTCGCTTTTGTCACAGCCGCACCGGCCGCCGCGAGATCAGTCGTCGCGCGAGCTGATGTGGATCAGCACGTCTACAGAGCGGATGTCGTGGCCTTCGGGCGCGCCCGGAAGATCGGCAAGTGTGACCTGGTCGGCCGGAATGTCGATCAGCTGGTCGCGGTCGGAATCGTAGAAATGGTGATGGTGGTCGGTGTTGGTGTCGAAAACGCTGTGCTCGTTATGAACGGTGACGCGCCGAAGCAGACCGGCCTCGGTGAACTGGTTCAGCGTGTTGTAGACGGTGCCGCCGGCCATGTGCGTGCCGGTCTGCCGGATCTCGCGCGCAAGCCCGTCGGCGGAGACATGCCGGTGACGGCCATCAAGAAGAAGCCCGGCAATCAGCAGCCGCTGGCGGGTCGGGCGCAGCCCGGCGGCACGAAGGCGTTCGGCCAGCGCGGCGTCCGACGTGTTCACAACTTTTTTCACTGCAGCCGTCATGGTGACCAGAAACATGTCGGCTCGACCCCTCATTGTCAATAATCCCTTGGCGCCGGGTGCCGTTTCGTGCTTTTTTGGGGCGGCATCGACGGCACCGTTTTGACGGATGGTCGCCCGTCGGCGTCTATCGCTTCGCCGCCTCGCACCCCGCGGTCAGACGGCCCTCCAGCGTTCGGTTTCACTTCCACACGGGGACCCATCCAAATGCCGCCAATGCAGCAGAACAGCTTCAGTTACGACGACCTCATTTCCTGTGCAAAGGGTGAAATGTTCGGGCCCGGAAACCCGCAGCTTCCGATGCCGCCAATGTTGATGTGCGACCGCATTATCGACATTAACGACAGTGGCGGCGCACACGCCAAGGGCCAGATCATCTCGGAATTCGACCTGAACCCCGACCTCTGGTTCTTTCCCTGCCATTTCGTGGGCGATCCGGTGATGCCGGGCTGCCTCGGCATGGACGCCCTGTGGCAGCTTGTCGGCTTCTTCCTCGGCTGGGCCGGCGGCGAGGGCCGCGGCCGCGCCCTGTCGGTCGGCGAGGTGAAGTTCACCGGCCAGATCCTGCCGACAAACAAGCTTGTCCGCTACGAGATCGACATGAAGCGGGTGATCATGCGCCGGCTTGTGATGGGGATCGCCGACGGCCGTGTCGTCTGTGACGGTGAAACCGTGTTCGAGGCCAACGACATTCGCGTCGGCCTTTTCAAGCCCGAGGAGTCCTGATCATGCGTCGCGTCGCCATAACCGGTATCGGGATCGTGTCCTCGATCGGCAACAATGTTGCCGAGGTCACGGACTCACTTCGTGAAGGCAAATCGGGGATCGTCCATGCGCCGGAATATGCCGAACTCGGCTTCCGGAGCCAGATCCACGGCACCATCAAGATGGATATCGCCGAGCATATCGACCGCAAGCAGCTTCGCTTCATGGGCGACGGTGCCGCCTATGCCGTGCTAGCGATGGAACAGGCGATCGCCGATGCGGGCCTGTCCGAAGACCAGGTATCGAATCCGCGCACTGGCCTGATCGCGGGCTCCGGCGGACCGTCCACAGCCAACATGATGCAGGCCTTCGACGTCACCCGCGAAAAGGGCCCGAAGAGGATCGGCCCCTATATGGTGCCGCGCTGCATGTCGTCGACCGTGTCGGCCTGCATCGCCACCTTCTTCAAGATCAAGGGGCTGAATTTCTCGATCACCTCGGCCTGCTCGACATCGGCGCACTGCATTTCCTCGGCCGTCGACGCAATCCGGAACGGCAGCCAGGACATCGTTTTCGCCGGCGGCGGCGAGGAACTTCACTGGACCCTGTCCGTGCTGTTCGACGCCATGGGCGCGATGTCGTCGAAATACAACGACACGCCGGAGCGCGCCTCACGCGCCTATGATGCCGAGCGTGACGGCTTCGTGATCGCCGGCGGCGGCGGCATGGTTGTGATCGAGGACATGGATCACGCGCTGGCACGCGGCGCCACCATCTATGCCGAGATTGCCGGCTACGGCGCCAATTCCGACGGTCACGACATGGTCGCCCCGTCCGGAGAGGGCGCGGTCCGCTGCATGGAACTGGCGCTGAACGGCTTCGACGGCAAGCCGATCGAGGAGCCTGTCAACTATATCAACGCGCACGGCACCTCGACCCCGGTCGGCGACGTCAAGGAGCTTGATGCGGTTCGCGAGGTCTTCGGGCCGCGCGGCTATCTTCCGACCGTGACCTCGACGAAATCGCTGACCGGTCACTCGCTTGGCGCGACCGGAGTCCAGGAGGCGATCTACACGCTGATTATGATGAAGAAAGGCTTTATCGCCGCTTCGGCGAATATTGAAACACCGGATCCGGCGATCGGCGAGATCCCGGTGCCGACAGAGCGCGTCGACGGCGCCGACATCAGGCTGGCGCTGTCGAACTCCTTCGGCTTCGGCGGCACCAACGCCACGCTGGCGCTGCGGAAGGTCTGACATGGGGACGTCTGGAGTGGCCGGGGGCATTCTCGCCGGAAAGCGCGGCCTTGTCATGGGCGTCGCCAATGAACGCTCGAGCGCCTGGGGAATCGCCGCGGCGGCGGCCGAGGCCGGCGCCGAACTTGCCTTCACCTACCAGATGGAGGGGTTCGGCAAGAGACTGCGGCCGCTGGCCGAGTTGGTCGGATCGGACCTGATGGTCGAGTGCGACGTCGCGCATGAAGGTGCCGTGAACAAAGCCTTCGACTGGCTTGCCGGCCACTGGTCGAGCATCGACTTCGTGGTCCATGCGCTGGCCTTTTCAGACAAGTCGGAACTGAAGGGCCCCTATTACAACACCACGCGGCAGAACTTCACCGACACCATGATGGTGTCGGCCTTCTCCTTCACCGAGGTCGCGCAGGCGGCACGGCACATGATGCCTGACGGCGGCGCGCTTCTGACGCTCAGCTATATCGGCGCGCAGCGGATCTCGCCGAACTACAATGTCATGGGCGTTGCCAAGGCGGCGCTTGAAAGCTCGGTCCGATATCTGGCGGTCGATCTCGGCGGCCAGAACATCCGGGTCAACGCGATGTCGGCCGGCCCGATGAAGACCCTTGCCGGCGCCGCCATCACCGGCGCGCGCCACATCTACCGCCATTCCGAGGACAGCGCCCCGCTTCGCCGCAACCCCGACATCAACGAGGTCGGGCGCTCGGGGCTTTACCTGATCTCCGACCTGTCGTCCGGCGTCACCGGCGAGGTGCATTTCGTCGATGGCGGCTTCAACACGGTCGCGGTGCCGCCGGAGGCGGACGACTGACCGGAGCGCCGTCTTAAGGCACGAAAATATCCAGGCATGAAAAAACGCGCGCCGATACCGACGCGCGTTTTCCTGTTTCGTGTGTTCGGTGCCAGGCCTATTCTTCGGCGGCCTAGGCCTCGAGATCGGCGCCTGTCTCCTGATCGACACGCTTCATCGACAGCTTGACCTTGCCCCGGTCGTCGAACCCGATGACCTTGACCTTGACCTTGTCGCCTTCCTTGCAGATGTCGGTCGTCTTTTCGGTCCGGCCGTTCTGCAGCTCCGAGATATGGACAAGACCGTCCTTGGCACCAAGGAAATTGACGAAGGCGCCGAAATCGACGGTCTTCACGACGGTGCCGTTGTAGATCACGCCAAGCTCCGGCTCGGCGACGATGTCCTTGATCCGGGCCACGGCGGCCTCGCCGGACGCACCGGTCACGGCGGCCACCTTGACGGTGCCGTCATCATCGATGTCGATCTTCGCGCCGGTGGTTTCGCAGATCTCGCGGATGATCTTGCCGCCAGGGCCGATAATGTCGCGGATCTTGTCGACCGGAATGCTCAGGGTGGTGATCTTCGGCGCGCTGTCGGCAAGGCCTTCGCGGGCCGAGGTCAGGGCCTTCGCCATCTCGCCAAGGATGTGCAAGCGCCCGTCCTTCGCCTGTTCCAGCGCGATCTTCATGATCTCCGGCGTGATCGAGGTGATCTTGATGTCCATCTGCAGCGAGGTCACGCCGGCTTCGGATCCGGCAACCTTGAAGTCCATGTCGCCGAGATGGTCCTCATCACCCAGAATGTCGGAAAGAACGGCGAAATCGTCGCCTTCCTTGATCAGGCCCATGGCGATACCGGCAACGGGGCGTTCCATCGGCACGCCGGCATCCATCAGGGCCAGCGAGCCGCCACACACCGTCGCCATCGAGGACGAGCCGTTCGACTCGGTGATCTCGGAGACGAGACGGATGGTGTAGGGGAAGTCCTCTTTCGCCGGAAGCAGCGGACGAAGCGCGCGCCAGGCAAGCTTGCCATGGCCGATTTCGCGCCGTCCCGGCGATCCGACCCGGCCGGCCTCGCCGACCGAATAGGGCGGGAAGTTGTAGTGCAGCATGAAGTTCGAGCGGCTTTCACCAACGAGCGCGTCGATGATCTGCTCGTCCTGGCCGGTGCCGAGCGTGGCGACAACCATGGCCTGCGTTTCACCGCGGGTGAACAGCGACGAGCCGTGGGCCCGCGGCAGGAACCCGGCCTCGGCAACGATCTGGCGGACGGTCTTGGTGGCGCGGCCGTCGATGCGCGATCCGGTCTTCAGGATCGAGCCACGGACGACATCGGCTTCCTTGCCCTTGATCAGGCTGCCGACCAGAACACCGTCATACTCATCGCCAAGCTTTTCCTTGATCGCCGTGCGGACCTCGCCGACGGCTGCCTGCCGCTCGGTCTTGTCGGCAATCTGGTAGGCGGCGGAGAACTGCTTGTCGAACCCGTCGATCACAGCCTGGATGTCGCCCTTTTCGGCCGGCTCCTCGGGAAGGGCGCGCGGCTCCTTGGCGCAGCTTTCGGCAAGCTCGATGATGGCGTCGATCACCGGCTTCATCGCGTCATGCCCGAAATTCACGGCGCCGAGCATCACTTCCTCGGACAGTTCCTGCGCTTCCGATTCGACCATCAGCACGCCTTCATGCGTTCCGGCGACAACAAGGTCGAGATCGGTCTCGTCCATCTGCGCCACGGTCGGGTTCAGCACATAGGCGCCGTCGATCCAGCCGACGCGCGCGGCGGCGATCGGGCC
>JAYYLR010000120.1:0-9663 GCA_036143955.1 Pseudomonadota bacterium
GCGGGAACGGCGTCGGCGACGCCGGCAAGGACGCCGAGCTGCGCCAGATTGCGCGCCAGGTTCCGGCCCCACATGCCGCATCCAATCAGTCCAACGCGTGTCATCGTCGCCTGTCACAAAAGGGTGAAACTGCTTGGTGGTAGGCCGCGGCGCATGGCGGGTCAATCGTTGCATTCTGTTACACGCCATATGCCGGCTTTCTTGACAAAAACCGGCCCGCGGTCCAACTGTCTGGATCTGCTACGAACCGGACCCTCACACCCCGACACCGCAACTCCATCAAGCAAGGATCCGCCATATGGACGCCTCCTCCGCCTACAAGGACAGCCTTCCAACCACCCCAGAAGCCCTGATGACGGCGCTTGGTGACGCCGGAATCGAATTTTCGGTCCACGAACACCCGCCGCTTCGCACGGTCGAGGATTCGAAGGCGTTTCGCGGCGATATGGAGGGGACGCATGTGAAGAACCTGTATCTTCGTGACAAGCGGAAGAAAAATTTTCTTGTCGTCGCGCAGGAAGACAGCGCCATCGACCTGAAAACGCTTCCCGACATGATCGGATCTGACAGGCTCTCTTTCGGAAGCGCCGACAGGCTTTTCGAATTTCTTGGCGTGCGCCCAGGCGCGGTCAGCCCCTTCACCCTGATCAATGATGCCGAGCACCGCGTCTCGCTGGCGCTGGACTCCAGGCTGATGCAGGCGGAGCGGCTCTATTTCCATCCGCTGGTGAATGATCTGACGCTGGGTGTTTCGGTCGACGGGCTGCGCCGATTTCTCGAGATGTCGGGCCACGAGCCACGAATGATTTCGCTCTAGGCAGCGTGCTTTCGGCGGGACCTTGTTTTGATCCCGTCGATGCCTAGATTCAGTTAGCGGGTACCACCCGGCTGGAACGCACGGCGCCTGCCAGGCCACTATTCCCGGATGTCGCGTCGACTGGCCACGCACAGACAACAGCGTTAAACGCAGCAATGAGAGTGTCATGGAGCAACTGATTTCGGGCGCCGAAGCCCCCATCGATGTCACGATGGACAATTTCATGGCCGAGGTGATCGACGCCTCGGCAACGACGCCGACGGTTGTCCAGTTCTGGGCGCCCTGGTGCGGCCCCTGCAAGCAGCTTGGTCCGGTTCTCGAGAAGGTTGTCGGCGGCAGCGGCGGCAGGGTTCGCATGGTCCGTGTCAACATCGACGAGAACCAGCAGATCGCGCAGCAGATGCGGGTGCAGTCCGTTCCCACAGTCTATGGATTCGTGGACGGCAAGCCGGTGGACGGTTTTGCCGGCGCGCAGCCTGAATCAACGGTTCGGCAATTTGTCGACAAGATCGCCGGCATGGGCGGAGCCGGCGCCGACGCCGCGGCCATGCTCGAGGCGGCGGAAGCGGCGCTTGCAGGCGGTGACCATGAAACCGCGATGATACAGTTCCAGCAGGTTATGAGTGTGATGCCGGAATCCGTGGCAGCGCTTGCCGGCGTGGTGCGGTGCCTGACCACCGCCGGCGATGTCGCCGGCGCGCGCGAGATCGTCGACCAGCTGAATGAAGACTATCTCAACGACCCGGCAATGAAGACGGCCGTCGCCGCTGTCGAGCTTGCCGAGAAAGCGTCGGAATCTGCCGGTGAGCTGGATTCAGCCCGAGCCGCAGTCGAGGCCGACCCCGCCGACCTCGCGGCGCGGCAGGCTTACGCGCTGGCGCTGTTTGCGGTCGGCCAGAACGCCGAAGCCATGGAACAGCTTCTGGAGTCGATCCGGACCGAGCGAGGCTGGAATGACGATGCCGCCAGGTTGCAGCTTCTCGAATTCTTCCAGTCTCTCGGCGCGGTCAACCCGGATGTGATTGCGGCGCGGCGCAGGCTGTCGACGCTTCTCTTTTCCTAACAATGGACACGGCACCTTTCACAGAAACCGGCACTTCATCATGAAACCCGACTCCGTACCAAATGAAGCACTACCCTCGCAGATTCCAATTTTTCCGCTTCCCAACGCGCTGCTGCTTCCCGGTGGCCAGCTTCCGCTGAACATCTTCGAGCCACGCTACCTGGCAATGATCGAGGATGCGCTAGGGTCGCCCGGGCGACTGATCGGCATGGTGCAGCCGCTTGACGATGACGGCACGCTTTTCGGCATCGGATGCGCCGGCCGCGTCAGCTATTTCCAGGAGACAGGTGACGGCCGTTACATGATTGCGCTGAGCGGCGTCTGCAGGTTCAGGCTCGACGGGCACAAGCTCACGTCGCGCGGTTACCGGCTTGCCGATGTTGAATGGGACGATTTCCTTGTCGATCTCGATGACGGAGAAGGCGGCATTGCCGACAGGCAGCGCATGTTCACCGTGATGAAGCGATATTTCGAGGCACGCGGGTTCGAGGCTGACTGGGACCAGATCGAACAGTCGGATGACAGCGCCATTCTCAACACGCTGGCGGTGGTGTGCCCCTTTGATGTTGCCGAGAAGCAGGCCCTCCTTGAAGCCAAGGGCGCCGGGCGCCGGGCCGATCTTCTGATCGCGATGATGGAGATGGCGCTTCACGAGGAGGAGGGCCAGAATGACGCGCGGCACTGACGATGACAGCGGTGCGCGGATCGATCCGGCGCTTCTCGAGGTGCTGGTCTGCCCGGTGACGCACGGGCCCCTGCAATATGACAGGGTGCGAAACGAACTGGTCAGCCACCAGCTTGGCCGCGCCTTCCCAATCCGTGACGGAGTGCCGATCATGCTTCTCGACGAGACCCGCGAGCTTGCCGAGGATGAAAAGAGGGCCGACCAACGTGACTGATGCGCCGACCCCGTCCGAGATTCGCCTCAGCGCCGACAAGCAGACCCTGCAGATCGGTTTCGAGAGCGGCGAAAGCTTTGCGCTGAGTGCCGAGCTGCTTCGGGTCGAATCCCCTTCGGCGGAGGTTCAGGGACATGGCGCCGGCCAGAAGGTGACACCGAAAGACAAGGAGAATGTGAAGATTATCGGCATCGAGCCCGTCGGCAATTATGCCGTGCGCCTCGCTTTCGACGACGGCCACAATACCGGCATCTTCAGCTGGGACATTCTTTTCGATTATGGCCGGCGGCAGGACAGCCTGTTGGCGGCCTATCGCGAACGGCTCGGTGCTTACTGACCGGCACCATCTAAACGAAACCGCCGCGGCGCGGCAGCCTGCCGTCGAGTAGCTCCGCTTCGGCCAGCCTGCCACCACGGGCAATGTCCGAGAACAGCGACTTGGCGGGAAGCCTGTGGAGAACGGAAAATCCAAGTCCGGCAAGTCGCCTCAATCCTCCCGGCATGTCGGCAAACAGCCTGTTCAGGCCCGAGGTTGCCATCGTCATCGCCATCCGCTCGCGTCGACGGGCCGTTTCATAACCGTTGCGGACCGACGGGTGGGATGTCGGCAGGCCGCGTGACAGCGCGCCCGCGACAAGATCGGCAAGAACGGCAGCATCGGCCAATGCCAGGTTATAGCCCTGCCCGGCAAGCGGATGAATGGCATGTGCCGCATCCCCCGCCAGAACAAGGCCAGGAGCGGTGATTTTTGGCCGCCAGCTTGGCCGCAGCGGCCAGCCAAGCCGCGTTCCGACAAGCTTCAGATAGCCGAGACTGCTGCCGAAGGCGTCAAGACAGGCCTGTTCAAAATGTGGCGTGTCGGCGGCAATAAGCCGCTCCGCCTCGGCATCGGCAAGCGTCCAGACAAGCGACATGCGATGGCCGTCCATCGGCATCAGCGCGAAAGGACCGCCAGGCAGGAAACGCTGATAGGCGGTATCGTCATTATGCGCCTGCGCCTCCAGGACCGCGACGATGGCGGTCTGGGTTCGCCGTTCCTCGCGCGCGGCAAGCCCGGCATCCTCGGCAAGGCGGCTGTTTGCCCCGTCGCAGGCAATGATGAGCCCGGCACGCCGCTGTTCCGTGCGTCCGTCATGCCCGAGCAGCTCAATCTCGGTGTCGTCGCCAAGATACCGCCGCGAGGACAGGGCACATTCCTGAAGCATGTCGACCTGCCGGTCCTGCGCTGCCGCGGCGAGAGCGGCATGGAGAGCGGCATTGCCGACCACGTAACCCATCGGCGTGTCGGCGGAGTCCCAGCTGAGTTCGAATGGCGGACGCCGTCGCGCCGCAAGACCGCTTGGCGGCGCACCTTCGGCAACGGCAAGCCGGCGGATCGGCGCCGGTGCAGACTCGAGCCGGTCCCAGACGCCAAGCGCCGTCAGCATGCGGGCGCCGGCGGCATTGATCGTCGTCGTGCGCTCGTCCCCGGCCGCGATGCCGCCGCTTCCGCGATCGACAAGCATGACCCTGTCGCAGGCGTGCGACAGCGCCGTGGCGGTCATCAGGCCCGTCAGTCCCCCACCGATGACGGCAATGTCATGCATCACTGCCTCCTCCGCCGGCGAAATGCCGGTCGACGACACGCCGGGCCAGAACCGACAGGTCGCTGCCGTCGAACAGGTAGCCGTGGCATCCAGCCGCCACGCCGGCGGCAACGTCGCTATCCCGGTCCCCGATCATCACCGACGCGGCGAGATCGATATTCCATTTCTCCGACAGCGCCAGAATAAGACCCGGTTCCGGCTTGCGACAACCGCAGGGCGTTTTCATCTCGTCGCTGACGGCAAGCGGGTGATGCGGGCACCAGGCGATGTCAAGGATGCGTCCGCCGGCAGCTTCGGCGGCGGCGGTGAGATGATTGTTGAAATCATGCATCTGCCGCTGCGTGTAGAAATTGCGTCCGATACCGCCCTGATTGGTGACGATGAAGCAGGCAATGCCATGGCGCGCAAACAGGGCGAGCGCCTCGGGGGCGCCCTTGATCCAGGCGAAATCCTCAATGAGATAGGTGTAGCCGTGATCGACGTTCAGCGTCTGGTCGCGGTCCAGAAACACGGCGCCGCGCCGTTCTCCTGCTGCAAGCGTGTCTTTTGGCGTCACCACGGTCATGCCCGATATCTAGGCTGACGGCGGCCGTCTGTCCATGCGTAATCCGGTCCCACAAGGTGGCAGGCGCGGAATTTGTCGCTCAGTGATTGCCCGCATTCACGTCATGCGTTAGGACAGTCACATGGCGCGCCACAACGCTCGGTGGCAGGCCGCGTGCAAGGCGAGAGATGATGAAGCTCAACCCCGAATACAGGCTTTTCGACGGCAACATGTTCGTGCAGATGCGCGCCCTTCTTGCCGATGTCGCGCCGCCGCAGGACATGACGTTCCTGGACATGTCGATCGGCGAGCCGCAGCTCGCCGGCGGTGATCTGCTGACGAGAAGCCTCGCTGCGCATAATGACGGCTGGCAGTATTATCCGAAGGCGGCCGGCCATCCGCGCTTCACCGCGGCGGTGGAAGGCTATGTTGCGCGGCGCTGGCCGTCCGCCGCCGGGCTTGTCGATCTCGAAAAACAGATGCTCCCGGTTCCCGGCACGCGTGAGCCGCTGGGCCTGATGGGCGGTCTTGTCAGGGACACGAAACAGCATGCGGCGGCGCTGATCGCCAATCCCTATTACCATGCCTGGCGCGCCGGTGCGCTCGCCTCGGGGGCTGAAATCCGCTATCTGAACAGCCATGCCGAGGACGGATTCGTGCCGGATCTCGGCGCGCAGCCGGACGATGTTCTGGACCGGACGACAATCGTCTATCTGTGCAGCCCGACCAACCCGCAGGGCGGGGTGATGTCACTGGCACAGATCAAGGCGGCTATCCAGCTTGCCAGGAAGCACGAGTTCCTTCTCGTGATGGATGAATGCTACTGCGACATATGGCGTGGCACGCCGCCGCCGGGCGCGTTGGAGGCTGCCGCTGCGCTGCACCGCGAGGAAGGCGGGCCGAAAAAGGATCCGCTTCGCAATCTGGTCGTCCTGAATTCGCTTTCCAAGCGCTCCAGCGCGGCCGGGCTTCGCGCCGGGTTCCTGGTCGGCGACGCCGATGTGATGGCGCTGTATCTGAAGGTGATCAGCAACACCGGATCGCTGGTGCCGATGCCGCTTCTGCATGCGGCGGCGGATCTCTATGACGATGATGACCATGTCGCCGCAATTCGGGCACATTATGACCACAGCTTCGCCTTTGCGACGCAGCATCTTGGTACCGCGCCACCGGATGGCGGTTTCTTCCTGTGGTTGCCGGTGGCCGATGACAGACGGTTCGTGAAGCGCCTGATGGCCGAGAAGGCAGTGCGGGCGATGCCGGGCAGTTTCATGGCCGAGACAAGCGATGGCATCAACCCGGGGGCGGGATATGTCCGCATGGCGCTTGTGCATGATCATGCGCAGACCGAAGAAAGCCTCGCCAGGGTGGCGGTGGTCTATGACGGCGAGCGCCGCGGCGCGGCCTAGGCAGGGGTGATGGTCGAAAAGGAGGCCAAAAGCAGGATTTTGTCGCCGCCGCTGATCGGGTTCTTCCGCCGCCGGCTGATGGAGTTGTGCGGCATTTTTTTCGTGATTGCGGGATTGGCGCTGACCGCAACCCTGTTTTCACCGGGACGTTACGACCCGTCCTTCAGTGCATTTTCTTCCGGCGATATCGAGAACTGGTTTGGCGCCCTTGGTGCCAATATTGCCGGAGCGCTTCGCGCCAGCCTTGGCTCGGCGAGCTTCTTCCTGACCCTGCTTCCGATCGGTTGGGGATACCGGCTGGTTCGCAAGCAAATCATTGGCTATCGGCTGGCAAGGCTGTTCCTTTCGCCAGTGTCGCTGTTGCTGATCGCGGCAGGTCTCTACGGGCTGGCGGGTGCTGACGGCAATGCTGCCGGCGGGGCGGCCGGGGTGGTTCTGGTTGGGCTGACGATGCCACACCTGCCGCCGCTGCAGCCTGTTCTCGGCTTTGCCGCCACACATTATCTCGGTGCCGGTTATCTGCTTGCCGGGATTCTCCTCTGGTCCTGGTGCGCGACGCTGTCGCGCCGCCAGTGGGGTCTTCTGGCAGCGCCCGTTCGCGCGATGACCGGCATGCTGGCGGGTCGGGTGAAGGCGCGAGGCGAGCGCGTGCAAGCGGAGAGGGAGGCGGCGCCGACGCTGACCCTGACCGAACCCGATGAACCGCCGCCACCAAAGAAGAAGGCGCCGCGCAGGACCGGTTCGCGCAAGCGTCAGGAACCGACCATCATCACCGCCGCTGCCGGCGAAGCTGCGCTTGCCGGGGCAAAGTCCGGCGGTGGTCAGACGCGTCTCGATTTCGAGAGCGACGGGCAATTCCGCCTGCCGCCGGCAAAGCTTCTGACGACGCCGAAGAAGGCCGCGTCCGGTCCCTCCAAGCAGGTTCTTGAGGAGACCGCGGCACAGCTCGAACTCGTGCTGGGCGATTTCAGCGTCAAGGGCGAGATCGTCGAATCGAGGTATGGTCCCGTTGTCACCCGCCATGATCTTGTGCCGGCGCCTGGAACGAAGTCGCAGCGCGTGATATCGCTCGCCGACGACATCGCCCGCTCGATGAGCGCCGTTTCAGTCCGTGTTGCGGTGGTGCCCGGGCAGAATGTGATCGGTATCGAGCTTCCGAACGAAGACCGGCAGACCGTTGTTCTTCGCGAGATTCTCGACCATGTAAGCTGGCAGGACGTCAATGCCGACCTTCCGATGGCGCTTGGCAAGGACATCGCCGGCGCGCCTGTCATCGTCGATCTGGCAAGGATGCCGCATCTCCTTGTCGCCGGAACCACCGGCTCGGGAAAATCGGTCGGCATCAACGCGATGATACTGTCGCTCCTCTACCGACACACACCCGACACCTGCCGGATGATTCTTGTCGACCCGAAGATGCTGGAACTGTCGGTCTATGACGGGATCCCGCATCTGCTGAGCCCTGTCGTCACCGAGCCGGCAAAGGCAGTTACGGCGCTGAAATGGGCTGTGCGGGAAATGGAGAACCGCTATCGCAATATGGCGAAGCTCGGCGTTCGCAATATTGCCGGCTACAACCAGCGCGTCGCCGAGGCGCGGGCCGAGGGCGAGGTGCTGACGCGGCGTGTCCAGACCGGGTTCGACGCTGAAACGGGCAAGCCGATCCATGAAGAGGAGATCCTCGATCTGGCACCGCTGCCTTTCATCGTCGTGGTGATCGACGAGGTCGCCGACCTGATGCTTGTCGCAGGCAAGGAGATCGAAGCGGCGGTCCAGCGGCTTGCGCAGATGGCGCGGGCCGCGGGTATCCATGTCATCATGGCCACGCAACGGCCTTCCGTTGACGTTATCACAGGCACCATCAAGGCCAATTTCCCGACAAGGATCAGTTTCCAGGTCACTTCGAGAATCGACAGCCGCACAATCCTCGGCGAACAGGGCGCCGAGCAGCTTCTCGGCCGCGGTGACATGCTGTTCATGGAAGGCGGCGGCCGCGTGATGCGGGTCCATGGTCCCTTTGTCTCGGATGGCGAGGTCGAATCGGTTGCCAATTTCCTGCGCAAACAGGGCGAGCCAGACTACAATGAAAGCGTTGTCGCCGAAGTCGAAGAGGCCGAGATGCCGGGCGGTGCGACAGGCGATCTTCTTGGCGGCTCGAACAGCCTTTACGATCAGGCTGTGCAGCTTGTCGTGCGGGAACAGAAGGCGTCGACGAGCTTTGTTCAGCGGCATCTTAAAATCGGCTATAATCGCGCCGCGACGATCATCGAGGAAATGGAAAGCAACGGCATTATCAGCGCGGCCAACCATGTCGGCAAGCGCGAGGTGCTGGTCACCGAAGGGGACGGACAGTAGATGGTTTCAAGGGTGAAGGGCAGGTTTGCGGTGCTGCTGGCGGCGTTATGGCTTGCCGTGCCGGTTCCGCGCGGCCTTGTCGCGGCGCCGGATCCGGTCAGCCGGGCCGAAGCCTGGTTCGACGACATCAGCACGATGAAGGCCGATTTCATCCAGGTGGCGTCGGACGGCACGACGGCAACGGGCGAGCTGCATCTTCGCCGGCCGCATCGGATGAAGATCATTTACGACCTTGACGAGCCGCTGATCCTGCTGACCACACCGGCCTGGCTCCATGTCGACCGGCCGAAGGAGAAAACCGTCACAAGCTACCCGATCAATGAGACGCCGCTGTCGCTGATCCTTCGCGAGGATGTTGAACTCAGGTCGTCGGATTTCACAACACGACATGTCGTCCGTGACGGGATCACACAGATCACACTGATCCGGGAGACCGGCCGCGCTGCCGGCGAACTTACCCTTGAATTCACCGAAAAGCCCTTTGAGCTGCGGCGCTGGACAGTCCGCGACGCAGCCGACTTGACGACCACGGTGACACTGCAGAACATGCGCTTTGGCCATCGTTACGAGAACAAGTTCTTCGCCAAGTCCGATTACCCACTGCCAAACTGACGCCATGAAACTAGCCACTTGGAACGGTAATTCTATTAAGCTAGATTAGCGACTTGCCCGCGAGGTTTTGAAAAACCATTACATCTTCTGGTCATGCCTCTAACAGACGAAGATCCAGTGTCAACACCGCGCTTTGGTCGAAACAAAAACTCCAGGTCTATTTTTTTAATCTACATTTCCAACAGAAAACCAATTCGATACAACTCGCTGCGATGCAGGAAATTGTGGGCTTTTAGATTTTTGCCTCGATTGGGTCCCAACTACCGATTTTTTTGATAAAGTTTTACTTCCAGTTTGTATTTTTTGGCTCTTTTTTTCTAATTTGACCTTTAAGTGGCAATAGATGCAGGTTTACAGACTAAGGTTATGAGTAAAAAA
>JAYYLR010000121.1:0-8496 GCA_036143955.1 Pseudomonadota bacterium
GTTCGTGCCGAGCTGCTTTTCACGCGGCGCAGAGGGATGGATGATTCAATTGTTGCCACTCCGTCGATCCTCGTCAGGTCGCCGAGCAGAAACTTCTCAAATTCTTCAATATCGCGCGTCACAACTCGCAACAGGTAATCCGAATTGCCGGTCATAAGCCAGCAATCGACAACCTCGGGCATGGAGCGAACTCTTGTCTCGAACACCTCGAGTCTGTCGTCGATCTGCTTTTCAAGACGCACCGATACGAAGACCGAGAAGGTGAACCCTAGTTTACGTTCGTCAATAATGGCGCTGTAGCCACTGATCACGCCCTCTTTTTCCAAATTCCTTATGCGCCGTGCCACAGGCGTCTGGCTCAGATTTACAAGCTCGCTCAGCTCGCTGACCGATGCGCGCCCGTTTGATGTCAGCGCCCGAATAATGCGGCTGTCCGTTTCATCTAAGTTCATTTTTGCCAACTATTTCCAACTTCATAGTGAATATCACCATTTAGACGGAAATAGGTACTAAATTTAGTGACATTTAACCATAGGCTGAAGCTACCGTCGAAAGGTCCGCAACAGGATCTGCCGCAGGAGACCTGAATGCCAGTGCGATCGAATGCCGAGACCTTAAAGCAAGTTGAAAGCCGGTTGTTATGGCTGTCCCATTGGATGATCCATCATGCAAACAATATTCGGGAAAATGATGATGGCGTAAAAGTCGGAGGACATCAGGCAAGTAGCGCCTCAATGGTATCGCTTATCACGGCACTGTATTTCGGAGCTCTCAGGCCGGAGGACCGCGTCGCGGTGAAACCTCACGCCTCGCCGATCTTTCACGCCATGCAATATCTCGTCGGCAACGTCGATCTCGAGCGCATGCAGCAGTTTCGCGGCTTTGGCGGGGTGCAATCCTATCCGTCCCGGACAAAGGACATCGATGACGTTGATTTTTCCACCGGTTCGGTTGGCCTTGGCGTCGCCATCACCAGCTTTGCCTCGATGATGCAGGACTATGTTCGGGCCAAGCCTTGGGGTAGGGACGTTTTGCCCGGGCGGATGATCGCCCTGATGGGCGATGCGGAACTGGACGAGGGCAATATCTATGAATGTCTCCAGGAAGGATGGAAACACGATCTTCGAAACTGCTGGTGGATCATCGACTACAACAGGCAATCGCTTGATGGCATTGTTCACGAGGGCCTGTGGGAACGCGCCGAAAAGACTTTTCAGGCCTTTGGATGGGATTTCGTCAGGATAAAATATGGCGCGCTTCAACGCGCCGCTTTTGCCGAGCCCGGAGGTGATGGCCTTAAGACGTGGATTGATCAGTGTCCAAACCAGGATTACTCCGCCCTGGCATTCCTTGGCGGCGCAGCCTGGCGCTCACGGCTCGAGGATGATCTTGGAGACCAGGGTAACGTTTCAGCTTTGCTCGCCCGGCGCTCCGATGCCGAATTGGCCACCCTGATGGAAAACCTTGGGGGAAATTGCGTCGAGACGGTGGCCGAGCAATTTGTGGCCATCGATCACGAACGTCCCGTCTGTTTTCTCGCTTACACAATCAAGGGATGGGGAACACCACTTGCTGGTCATAAGGACAATCATGGTGGATTGATGACCACCAGACAAATGGATGAATGGCGGGCGCGGATGAAGGTTCGCCCTGGGTGTGAATGGGATCGTTTTGAAGGAATTGATGACAAGGAAGGCTTTAGTGCCTTTTTGTCCAAGACGCCTTTCTTCGCAGCTGGTCCGCGCCGTTTCGATGACGCGGAGGTCAGCATCCCGCAGCTGGAAGTTCCGGAAGGAAAGATGCTGTCCACACAGTCCGCCTTCGGAAAAATACTCGACGCCATCAGTCGGATGGATGGAGAGCTGTCCGAACGAATTATCACCGCCAGCCCCGACGTCTCGGGTACGACCAATCTGGGGCCGTGGATCAACCGCAAGAAACTGTTTGCGCGGGCTGCGGTGTCCGATGCGTTCAGGGAGGCGAAAATTCCCTCGACGGCGAAATGGGAATTCGATCGGTCGGGACAGCATATCGAGCTTGGAATAGCCGAGATGAACCTGTTCCTTGCCCTTGGTGCGGCCGGCCTGTCTGACACGCTGTTCGGCAAGAGACTGCTTCCGGTCGGGACGGTTTACGACCCCTTCATCTGTCGTGGCCTCGACGCTCTAAATTACGCCTGCTATCAGAACGCACGATTCATGATCGTCGGAACGCCATCAGGAATTAGTCTGGCCCCTGAAGGTGGCGCGCATCAGTCGATCGGCACGCCGCTGATCGGAATGACCCAAGACGGGCTGACATCTTTCGAACCTGCTTTTGCGGACGAACTGGCAATCGTCATGAAGTGGGGTTTCGAACATATGCAGGCCAAAGATGGCGGCGCGACCTACCTGAGGCTGACGACCCGGCCCCTGGAACAACCGCATCGCCACATCACCACTGACCTGCAAAGGGACATGCTTGCCGGCGCCTACTGGTGGCGTCCGCCGGGGCCGAATTGCCAGCTGGTCATCGCTTATCAGGGCGCCGTTGCGGATCAGGCAATCCGTGCCGCTGGACAGATTGCCGAATATCGCCGTGACGTTGCTGTGCTGGCGATTACGTCTGCGGACCGACTCCATTCTGGCCTGACCGAGGCGCAAAGACGCCGCAGGGACGGCGACACCGCGCTTTCGCATATCGAGTTGATGCTGGACCGGGTGCCGCAGCACACAAAGCTCCTGACAGTGATCGACGGGCATCCAGCAACATTATCCTGGCTGGGCGGCGTATGCGGTCATTCAACCCTGGCGCAGGGGGTTGATCATTTCGGACAGACCGGGACGGTCAATGACCTTTATCAACATTACAGGCTCGACACCGCTTCCCTTGTGGAGACGGCGTTGGCAATGACGCCCGGCAGGCAACCATTCGCCGATTTTCAGCGCGTAGCCAGCTAATGGTTAGGCTGATCTGGCCGATGAAATGATGAGCGTGCCAGGCACGGAAGGGAAATCATGGAGGAAGCCCCAATATCAGAAGGTCCATATTGCCATTTGCCATTCAAGCGCCGGACATACTAGGCTTTGGACAAACAACAAAGGAGGCGGTTGTGTCCATCGTCTCTGAACGGAGGAAACGAATGAAAAAGATACTGTTGGCGACCCTTGCGGGTGGCCTTGCCCTTACCATGTCTGCATCTGCATTCGCTGCCGATGTGACGATGCGAATCTCTCTGCAGCTTCCGATGAAGAGCCACCTTGGCCAGAACCTCGCCCTATTCAAGGACGAGGTCGAGTCGAAGTCTGGCGGTGACATTGTTGTCGAGATCTATGACTCGGCACAACTCTACAAGGACAAGGAAGTTCCAGCCGCTGTCGGTTCTGGCGCGATTGAGGCCGGCGTTGCGTCTTTGACACGCTATGTTGGCGACATCCCGGCGGTGGACATTTTCTATCAGCCATTCCTTTTCGATACGGAGGACAAAGTTCGGAAGGCGGTTGCCAAGGGATCGCCTATCCGCGGTCCGATCGATGAGGCCATCAAGGGAACCGGCTCGACCGTCCTGTGGTGGCAGGCCTATGGCGGCGCCATCATGCTGTCCAAGGGTGGTCCGATCAGCAACCCGGACGATATGAAAGGCAAGAAGGTTCGTGTCTTCGGCAAGACGCTCGGCCAGTTCGTCGAGGCAACGGGCGGCGCGCCAACCCTGATCTCCGGATCCGAGCAGTATCTCGCATATCAGCGTGGTACTGTTGACGTTGGCATGACAGGTGTTTCGGGCGTGAAGTCTCGTAAGCTCTACGAAGTGATGGACACCATCACCGTCACAAACCATGCAGATATCGAGTTCATCGTCGTTGTAAACAGTGACTGGTGGGCCGGGCTGACGGATGGTCAGCGTAAGATCATAAGTGACGCGGCCAGTGTTGCAGAAACTTCAGTACGCAACAAGATGTCCGAGATCGAAGCTGGGGCATATGAAGTCGCCAAGGCGAACGGAATGAAGGTTGTTGTTCCGTCTGCCGATGACATCGCTGCATTCAAGGCCGCATCCGGGTCTGTCTATGACGCCTACAAGGCGAAGGCAGGCGATCTTGGTGCGCAGCTCCTGGAAGCCGCGTCCAAGATGTAAAACCTGTCTTGCCGGGCCGTATCAGGCTTTTGCCGAACGGCCCGGCTACACATCCGGATGATGCTTTAATATGCCATTTCTTGTTTCACGATTTGAACGCATGACGCTCGGGTTTGCGTGGGTAGCGGCCTGGCTGTTCGCACTTTCCGGCGCCATGCTAAGCTATGAAGTCGTTGCACGTTACTTCTTTCTGTCACCCACAAAATGGGCCGCTGAACTGAGTCAGCTTTGCCTAATCTACGGCACGCTTCTGTCCATGTCCTGGCTGCTGCAGCATCGTCGGCATATCCAGATCAACGCTGTCACAACCAGGCTCCCTGACGGTGTTCACCGGGTTACCGCACTTGCAACGATGGTTATCCTGACCGTTTTCTGCATTTATGTGACCGCCTATGGATGGACCATATTCGAAGACTCTTATGGGCGTGGGCGGACCACAGGCAGCCTTCTCGACCTACCGTCATGGATTGCCGAACTTCCGGTACCTGTCTTTTTCGCCGTTCTCGGCGTTCAGGCAGTTATTGAAATCTGGAAGCTTGTCAGGGGCCAGCCCATCCCCAGAGGAGGCCACGAATGAAACTCCTTGGTATCCTCGCGATCATGTTCGCCTTGCTGCTGGCAAGTTTGCCGGTGGCGTTCTCGCTTGGCAGCCTCGGCCTTGGATTGTTGGTCACGGGTGGTTTTTCACCATTGATGGCGCCACAGGCCATCCTATCCACGCTTGATGGCTTCATTCTTCTTGCTGTTCCCCTGTTTTTACTTATGAGCAACGTCCTGCTGTACGGCGGATGTGGCCGTGACCTCTACAGCGCAGTTCAGGCGTGGGTCGGGCACTGGCCGGGTGGCCTTGCCATCGCAACAATTGTTTCATGTGGTATTTTTGCTGCCATATCCGGTGTTTCCGTAGCCACCGCGGCCACAATTGGGGTCGTTGCGATACCGGAAATGATTGAGCGCGGATACAACAAGAACTTCACCTACGGCTTGCTTGCCGCTGGAGGCACTCTCGGCATTCTTATCCCGCCGAGCCTGCCGATGATTGTCTATGGTTTCATCACCGAAGAAAGTGTGATTTCACTGTTCCTTGCGGGTATCGGTCCCGGCCTGTTCCTGATCGGCTTGTTCATTGTCTATGCCATAGTCTATGCGCATTTCTTCGGTGGCTACACGCCAACCCAAAAAGCCTCGTGGGAGGTGCGCCGGAAAAGCGCCATCAAGGTGGCACCGACCATCGGTCTTGCCGCGTTGATCCTCGGCGGGATCTACACTGGCATTTTCACACCGACCGAGGCCGCTGCGGTTGGCTTCGCACTGGCGCTTCTTTTGACTGTGGTGATCATGCGTTCGCTGTCATGGCGTGATTTCAAGAAGGCCGTTTTCGAGGCCATGGTCACAACAGCCGCGATCCTGATCATCATCGCCGGCGCGAAGATTTTTGGTAAGGCCATCACGCTTTACCGGATCCCTCAGGATATCTCGATGCTCATCCAGACCTACATCGACAGCCAGACATTGTTCGTGATGGTCGTGTGCCTTGTCCTTGTTGCGATGGGGCTTGTTTTCGAGACACTCTCGATGGTCCTGATCATGGTGCCTGTGTTGTTGCCCGCGGCCATGGGAATGGGTATCGACCCCATCTGGTTTGGCATTTTCATGGTCATCATGGTCGAATGTGCATTGATTACGCCACCTGTCGGCTTGAACCTCTATGTTATCCAGTCTGTTGCTGGAGCGCCGCTGGGAGAAGTGGCCAAGGGTGTTCTGCCGTTTCTTGCCCTGATGATCCTGACGGTCTTCGTGATGTATATAATACCTGATTTGGCTCTCTACATACCGTTCAAGCTCTAACGGAGACGACTTATGTCGAACCCCAACAAAATGGCTACCAAGCTGCGTGGAAAGATCGCCAATGGCGATTTCATGCCCATGCCGTGCTGCTTCGACGCCTTGTCCGCAAAGATGATCGAGCAGGCCGGTTTCGGCGTCACATTCATGTCCGGCTTTGCGGCCTCTGCGTCACGGCTTGGCCAGCCTGATCTTGGCCTCATGTCATATGCTGAGGTGGTAGACCAGGCGCGAAACATAACCGATGCCATTTCGATACCGGTTATCGCGGATGGCGATACGGGGTATGGCAACGCCATGAATGTTCGGCGTACCGTTGAAGGATTCGCCAAGGCGGGATGTGCCGGCGTTCTGATCGAGGACCAGCTTGCCCCGAAAAGATGCGGCCACACACCCGGTAAGGATGTTGTCGGCCGTGACGAGGCCTTCGACCGCATTAAGGCTGCCGTCGACGCTCGTGAGGAAGGAACGGATATTCTGATCATGGGGCGCACCGACGCCAACCATACTCATGGGCTCGAAGAGGCTATCCATCGCGGAAAGCGATATCAGGAAATCGGCGCGGACATCATTTTCATCGAGGCGCCGAAAACGGTTGAGGAGATGGAAACCATCTGCCGCGAAGTGCCGGGATGCCACATGGCAAATATCGTCGAAGGCGGGCTGACCCCCAACCTCGCGATGGAGCAGCTGCGGGATGTCGGGTTCCAGTTCGCGGCCTATCCGCTGACCTTGCTTGCCGCTTCCATGCAGGCGATGAAACATACGCTGGAACTGATGCGCGACGACCTGCCACGCGGCGAGCATCTGATGGATTTTGAAGAGCTGCGCGATCGGATAGGTTTCAACGATTACTACGAGACTTCACAGGTATATGAAACGTCCCGTAGGTCCTGAACCCAAGAAAACGGTCGACTGCGTGCCGAAACCTGTTGTTGCCATGTCCATTGAGAATGATACGGGTCTACATTGTGTCGACATTCTAGAACTTCCGGGTCATGGCTTCGGGTTTCGGGAATTTCGTCGCGATCTGGAAGACCCTCATGGTTGGCGACCCACCGGTCTGGCCCATGACTGCACCCTTGCCAGCCGTGATCAGGCTCTGGCCAAAGCCCGTGAGGCTGCAGAGTGGCTGAATAAGCGAATGACCGAGTCAATGAAAGGACCGGATGTTCTTGGCTGAATGCCATTAAACGACCAGCCTCTCCGGCAAACATCAGTCCAATTATTGACCTGCAGACCTGGTCACCCTTTCATGAGAGGATTATCGAACGCATGAGAATGCAGGGACAGGGGCGACCTAGATGAATTACCACAGGCTTTTCAGGAGTGACGATGCGCGTCGGATCCGAGTTGCACTGGTTGGTGTCGGTGACTTTGGCGCAACGCTTCTGGACCAAGCACAGAATATCGACAGGATCGATATAACCGTTATCTGCGACAAGGACGAAAAGCGTATGAAGGACGCGATCAGAACCTGCGGCCTCGTGTCACCACCGATGACGGTAACAGATATCACTGCTGACGGACTGCCTGATTTTGACGTGCTTGTGGAAGCCACCGGTCAAACAGAGGCCGCTGCCTGCATTGCCGAATGGGCAATCGGCAAAGGGCGCCACGTCGTGATGGCATCAAAGGAAGCCGGTATCGTGGTGGGGCCCATTCTGAGCCGACTGGCAAAGGAAAAGGGTGTCGTCTACACCGAGGTCGAGGGGGACCAGCCGAGCCTGCTGATTGGTTTGAACAGCTGGGCTGAAACTCTTGGTCTGGAGGTTCTGGCAGCTGGAAAATCCAGTGAATATGACTTTGTGCTGGAGGACGATGACACGCTCTGCTGGCTGGAACACAGACACCAGCAGTCAGGGATGCGCGACCTTTGGGAATGCGATGACGGCGATTGGCAACGTCTCGTTGAGAAGCGAAATGCTGTCGTCGCGAATGCCGCATTCCCGAGGCGCACGGTAGCTGATTTCTGTGAGCTTGGCGTCGTTGCCAACGGTACAGGGCTGGTCCCCGACAGGGCCGCCCTTCATGCGCCGCTGTTGAGGCCGGTTGAACTGGCGGATGCCTTTCAGGCGCAAAGTGACGGTGGCTTGTTGGCCAACACGAAGGTTATCGACGTGTTCAACTGCCTTAGACGGCCTGACGAGATGAGTTTTGCCGGTGGCGTTTTCGTGATCGTGCGATGCAACAACGCCAAGACATGGGATCTCCTGCGTGGAAAGGGCCATGTTGTGGCGCGAAACACAAAAACGGCCATGCTTTTCATTGGTCAGCATACCCTCGGTGTCGAAGCGCCCATGTCGATTTTAAGTGCCGTGCTACTGAATTTGCCTACCGGAGCCTCGAACCCGCAGCCGAACATAGATTTGATTGCACGGGCTGCTCGCGACTTCAAACAGGGAGAGACCCTTCACATTACCGACCCGCATCATCACGCGGTTGCCGGACTGGAGCCGGAACTGGTCAGCGCCGAGTGTGATCGGGCAGACTCTCCAGTGCCATATTACATGGCAACAGACCGAACATTGCTTGCT
>JAYYLR010000122.1:0-2894 GCA_036143955.1 Pseudomonadota bacterium
GGCGCGTCGAGCGCGTCGGAGATGATGGCGCTTCACGATCAGGGATTTGACTGCGTGAAATTCTTCCCGGCCAACGCCGCCGGCGGCACCGCATTCATCAAGGCGCTTGCCAGCCCCCTCCCCGACATTTCGGTCTGCCCGACGGGCGGCATTACCGAGGCCACGGCGCCCGAATGGCTGGCTCTGGCAAATGTGCCCTGCGTCGGCGGCAGCTGGGTGGCGCCGCGCGATGCCATCGCCGAGGGCGGCTTTGAGGCGATTGCCACACGGGCGCGCGCCGCTGCCGCGCTCTGATCGCAGATGACTGACGTGACGCACAGGGCATCCCGCCTCTCGATCGTCGTCGGCTTTCTCGGACTTGGCCTGTTCATGGGAATGTGGGGTGTCCTCGTGCCGGCGCGAAGTGCCGATCTCGGGCTGAATGAGCTTCTCATCGCCGGCTTCCTGCTGATCGTCGGTCTGAGCCTCTGTGCGGCAATATTTCTGGTAACGCGGTTCCAGGCATTTCAGGACCCGCACCGGCTCCTGCGCCTTGCCGGGCCGTTCTATGCAATCGGCTTTGCAAGCTGCCTGACGACAGGATCCGTCGGGATGTTCTTTCTCAGCGGCATCGTCGCCGGGCTGGCGGCAGGCTTCGTCGATACCGCGCTCAACAGCCAGTCTTCGCAATGGGAACAGGCCACCGGCAAGCGCGCGATGTCCTTCTTTCATGCCCTGTTCTCACTCGGGCTTCTTGCCGGCGCCGGTCTTGTCAGCCTGCTCCTGAGTGCACGGCCTTCTTCGCTCACATTCGGAATTCTGGCCTGCGCAGCCCTGTATGCGGCCTTTATGGCGATGCGGCGGGAATGGGTCACCATCGATCAGACCGAAGACCTGTCGCCGGACAAACAGCCCGCGGGATTCAGGCTGCCTGTCGCCGTCGTGCTGTTTCTGGGACTTTCCATTCTACTTGCGACATTGACCGAGGGCGGCATCATCGACTGGTCGGCCCTGCATCTTCATCGCTCGCTCGGCGTGTCCCTTCAGGAGGCGGGTCGACCGGTCCTGTGGTTCGGTGTCGCGATGACGGCGAGCCGCTTCGCCGGTGACAGGCTGATCGCCCTGATACCGGCTCATCTTCTGCTCGCGGTGCCGCTAAGTATCGCGGCGGCACTGATGACCGTCGCCATCGTCACCGCCAATGTTCCACTGCTGATGGCCGGCTATGTGGCGATGGGGCTGGCGGTCGGAAACGCCTTTCCGATCATCATTTCGATAGCCGGGCGCGCCGCCGGAGAGCAACCGCTTCGCGAGATTTCGATCATCGTCGGCTTTGCCTATGTCGGCCTGATCAGCGGCCCGGCGCTGTTCGGCGTCACGGCACATTTTTTCGGACTCGACAAAACCATGATCGTCCTCGCAGCGGTGGCACTCAGCCTCGGGCTTGCCTGTTTCGCGATGCCCCGGTTTGCCGCCGCCAGAAACTAGCCGGCCGAAAGCACCCTCGATCGCAGGCCGGCATTTTCGAACGCCGCGGCGGCGCCGCGAAGGCCAGCCTTGGGGTCGACCGACAGCCACACCGGTATGTCAGACAGAAGACGGCCCATCTTCCCCTGATGGCGGAAACGTGCGGCGAACGGGCTGTCGTCCAGTAGCGGGCTGAGTTGCGCCACGATGCCACCGGCGATCACAGCGCCACGCCAGCATCCCATCGACAGTGCCGCATCGGCCATCACAGTGCCAAGAATGGCCAACATCCGGTGAACGGCGTCTCGCGCCGGCCCCTCACCAGCGAGGGCCGCCGCGCCTATGTCGGGTGCCGACAGCCTGTCGCCCGACAACAGGCGGTAGACTGTCTCCAGCCCGCTGCCACTCACGAAATCCTCGGCAGACACATGCGGCTGCTCTCCCCATAGGCGACGCAGCAGGTCGAGCTCGGTCGCATCCTGAGGCGCAAACCCCACATGGCCGCCTTCGCCTTCAAGCGTCACAAGCCCGGCCGGCGAGGATACAAGCGCCGCGACGCCTAGACCCGTTCCCGGACCGATCACCAGCAGGGGCGCATCGGCGTGGCCGGCCCCGTCAAGGATCTGCAGATTGCCGTTGGCCGTCGGATCGCTCTGTGCCAGCGCCTGCGCCGTGAAATCATTGACCACCAGAAGGCGCTCGAACCCGAGCGACACCATCAGCTCGCGCTTGCCAAACCGCCAGCCATTGTTCGTCACCTCGACATGCGGGGCCTGAACCGGACCGGCAACAGCGATGCTGGCCGCCGTCACTTTCGTATCGACGGTCGACAGATAGGCGGAAAATGCGTCCTCGAGCGAAGGATGGTCGCGGCAGAGAAGACTGGCGTGATGCAGCAGACCGCTGTCGCCGACAAGCGCGAAACGGACATTCGTCCCGCCAACATCGACTGCGACAAGAGCCATTGCGACCTCTAGCGGAAGATCTGGCCGATATCGTAGATAATCAGCGCAAGTTCGGACTCGAGCGGGAATGACAGCATGCCCATGACATCATATCCGAGAACAACTGGCATGATGTAGAAACGGATCATGAAGATGAACCAGGCGACATAGAGCGGCCGCAGCCTGTCGACCAGAAAGCCCGGTGTCAGCTTGGCCATCGCCCTGATCATCGGATCCGTCATCCTAACGAAGGCCTTCATGAAAAAGAAGTCGGACTGTTCGGAGACGAAAATGCTCATGCCGAATCTGCCGACAAGCGTCCACATCACAAGTCCCATGATGTAGTCGATCAGAATGACCCAGATTGGTATGCCTTCGAACATCGCCCTTGCCTGCCTGTAGGATGCGCCCGCCTGTAACGGCCGTGTTGGATTATGCGGAAAAGAAACGGAGCAGGAAAGCCTCCCTGCTCCGCAATGATTTACCTGTCAGTCATGCCGAGGC
>JAYYLR010000123.1:0-5101 GCA_036143955.1 Pseudomonadota bacterium
AATGCGCGTTTCGGCAGCCTGTATGATGCATTCTACGGAACCGATGCCATTCCCGCCGAGGACAGCGCTGTTTCCGGCTATGACCCGGTGCGCGGCGGCAAGGTGATCGCGCGGGTCCGCGCCTTCCTTGACGAGGCGCTGCCACTCGACGGCGGCAGCTGGACCGGCCTTACCGGACTGTCGGTATTGGACGGGGCGCTTGTGGCGCGGCTCGGCGATGCGACGGCATCGCTTGCCGATGGCGGCGGTTTTGCCGGCCATGTCGGCGATGCGGACAACCCGCAGGCCGTGGTGCTCAAGAACAACGGCCTTCATATCCTGATCAAGATCGACCGCGACGGCGTCATTGGGCGGGACGACGCGGCAGGCATCAATGACGTGATCGCTGAATCGGCCATGTCCAGCATCATGGATTGCGAAGACTCCGTCGCCTGTGTCGATGCCGAGGACAAGGTCCTCGCCTATCGCAACTGGCGTGGCCTGATGGACGGCACGCTCGAGGAACGCTTCGAGAAGGGCGGGCGCACCGTCACCCGCAAGCTTGCCGACGATATCTCCTACACCGCGGCCGACGGCAGCACGGCCAGCCTCAAGGCGCGCGCGCTCATGCTTGTCCGCAATGTCGGGCACCTGATGACAAATCCGGCCATCCGCCTTTCCGACGGAAGCGAGATTCCCGAGGGGATCATGGATGCCTTTATGACCGTGGCCGGCGCCCTTCCCGATCTGCGCGACGGGCGCAACTCCGCCGCCGGGTCCGTCTATATCGTGAAGCCGAAAATGCACGGTCCGGAAGAGGTCGCCTTCGCCGTCGAGATTTTTGCCGCCGTCGAGGAGGTCCTCGGTCTCGAGACGAACACCGTCAAGATCGGCATCATGGACGAGGAGCGGCGCACAACCGTGAACCTCAAGGAATGCATCCGCGCCGCCAAATCCCGGGTCGTCTTCATCAATACCGGATTCCTCGACAGGACGGGCGACGAGATTCACACCTCGATGGAAGCCGGGCCGATGATCCGCAAGACCGACATGAAAGGCGCCACATGGATTGGCGCCTATGAGGACTGGAACGTCGATATCGGACTTTCCTGCGGCCTTGCCGGCCGGGCGCAGATCGGCAAGGGCATGTGGGCGATGCCCGACCGCATGGCAGACATGCTGGAGCAGAAGATCGGCCACCCGATGGCCGGCGCCAACTGCGCATGGGTCCCTTCACCGACGGCGGCGACACTGCACGCGCTTCATTACCACAAGGTCGATGTCGCCGCGCGGCAGGCCGAACTGGCAGGACGCAACCGCGCCAGCCGCGAGGACATCCTGTCGATCCCGGTCGCCGTCCGGCCGAACTGGTCGCAGGATGACATCCGGCAGGAGCTTCGCAACAACGCGCAGGGAATTCTCGGCTATGTCGTCCGCTGGGTCGACCAGGGTGTCGGGTGCTCGAAAGTGCCCGATATTCATGACGTCGGACTGATGGAAGACCGTGCCACGCTCCGCATTTCATCGCAGCACATCGCCAACTGGCTGCATCACAAGGTGTGCGACGATGCCACGGTGATGAAGGTGATGAAGGAAATGGCAGAGGTTGTCGACCAGCAGAATGAAGGCGACGGCGCCTATATTCCGATGGCGGCGGACTTTGACGGATCCGTAGCTTTCCAGGCCGCCTGCGATCTGGTCTTCCGGGGCCGCGAACAGCCCTCCGGCTATACCGAGCCGGTGCTTCACGCGCGGCGGCTGGAGAAGAAGGCGCAGGATGTCGTTTAACGCGGATCACTTCATCTCCAAGACCCCTGGCTTCCCGAAGCCCGGGATCACCTTCTACGACATCAGCCCGATCCTCGAGGACGCAGCGGCGCTTCGCCAGACAATGGACGCTCTCAGCGAGCTCGTGCAGCCGATGAGGCCGGAAATCATCGCCGGTGTTGATGCTCGCGGGTTTCTCTTTGCGCTGCCGCTGGCGCTGTCGATGGAATGCGGCATGGTGATGGTCCGCAAAGCCGGCAAGCTTCCTGGTGAACTGTTCGAGCAGTCTTATGCGCTGGAATATGGCGAGGCCCGCCTGTCGATCCAGGCGTCCCGGCAGCTTCACGGCAAACGCGTCGTTCTGTGCGACGACCTTCTTGCGACCGGCGGCACCCTCGAGGCTTCGGCACGGCTTGTGGCACAGAGTGGGGGCATCCTTGCCGGCGCGGTCTGTATCATCGAATTGACAGGTCTGGGTGGGCGCGCACGGCTTGACTGCCCTGTGGCGGCACTGCAAACCTACGAATTCTGATATGGCGGCAGACGCCGTTGCATGACAGTTTCACGGAGGGGCGTGATGCGCGCCAACAGATCGCTGATTTCCTGGTCCCTTTATGACTGGGCCAGTTCGCCCGTGCCGACGCTTCACGCCACCTTCATCTTTTCAGTCTATTTCACCACCGCCGTGATGCCGGACGGCGGCACCGCCGCCTGGGCCTGGATGACCTCGGCAACCGCCTTCGCAGTTGCCGTCGCGGCCCCGCTTCTGGGACGGCTTGCCGACCGGCACGGATGGCTGAAGGCCTGCCTCGGAATCGTCACCATCATCGGCGCGGTGGCGACGGCGGGGCTTTGGTTCGTGCTTCCGGACCCGCATTATGCGCTGACGGCGCTGGCGCTGTCGGCGCTGTCAATTTTCGCAATGGAGATCGGCTTCGTCTTCTACAACGCGATGCTTCCCTCGGTTGCCGCGGAGCCGGAATATGGCCGCGCATCGGGTCTTGCCTGGGGACTTGGCTATGTCGGCGCGATCATCGCCCTCGGCCTGGTGCTGATTCTGTTCGTGCTGCCGGCGGAACCGGCGCTTGGCATCGGCAAGGCCGACGCGGCGCATATCCGAATCACCATGTGTTTCGCCGCGCTGTGGCTCGTCGTTTTCGCGCTGCCGCTGTTCCTGTTTGTGCGCCAGCCAGCGGCGAAGACCGACGCAACCCCCTTCCTTGCAAGCCTGCGGCAGAGCATAGGGCTCGCCATCCGGATCCCGGACATGGCGCGCTTCCTTCTGGCGCGGATGCTGTTCGCCGACGGACTCGTCACCCTGTTTGCCTTTGGCGGCATCTATGCGGCGACGGTGTTCGGGCTGTCCCAGACGATGGTGCTTGTCTTCGGCATCCTTCTCAACATCACCGCCGGCATCGGCGCGGCCTGTGGCGGATTTGCCGATGACAGGTTCGGGTCGATTGCGGTGATGCGGGGATGTCTCGTGGCACTTGCCGGTCTTGGAACGATTGCCGTACTGGCGCCGAACGGGGCGGTGTTCTGGATGGCTGGCGCGGCGCTCGGACTCTTCATCGGGCCGCTGCAATCCTCGGCCCGCGCCTATGTTGCGCGCCGCGCGCCGGCGGACCACCGTGCAAGCCTGTTCGGACTGATGATGTTTTCGGGCAAGGCGACAAGCTTCGTCGGCCCGCTTCTCTATGGAATTCTCATCACCACGACCGGCAATGAGCGGGCCGGCATGGTCGTCGTCATCCTGATGATCCTTGGCGGCTGGCTGGTGATGCCACGCCGTTAGGTGCCGGCGCCCTCATCGGCGGCGCGGACCTCATCACGGAAACTGTCGATCGGCCTGTCAGCACCGTCACGGCTGATATGCCAGAAGGTCCAGCCGTTGCAGGAGGGAAGCGACTGCAGTTTCGCGCCAAGGCTGTGGATCGATCCGCTCTCCCGGCCGTCGGTGATCAGCGATCCGTCGGCGCGCACCCGCGCGGTGAACCGGCGCTTCGCGTCGAACAGAACATCGCCTGGCTTGATCAGGCCGCGCTCGATCAGACTGCCGAACGGCACCTTCGGTTTTGCCCGCTTCGGCTCGGTGGCAAGTAGATCGGGCGAGGCGATGGGCGTCACCGCCGCAACACGCTCACGGGCCAGCGCGGCATAGACCGGGTCCTGTTCGATGCCGATGAAATGGCGGTTCAGCCGCCGAGCAACGGCACCGGTCGTGCCGCTTCCGAAAAACGGGTCGAGAACAATGTCGCCGCGGTTCGTCGACGCAAGAAGGACGCGTGCCAGCAAGGATTCCGGCTTCTGCGTCGGATGCGCCTTGCGCCCGTCGCTTTTCAGCCGCTCGGCACCGGTGCAGATTGGCAGCTCCCAGTCGGACCGCATCTGAACATCGCCATTCAGCGCCTTCATCGCCTCATAATTGAATGTATGGCGCGAGGTCTGCGAACGTGCCGCCCAGATCAGCGTCTCATGCGCATTGGTGAAACGGCGGCCGCGGAAATTCGGCATCGGATTGGTCTTGCGCCAGACAACATCGTTCAGGATCCAGAAATCCAGATCCTGGAGAATGCCGCCAAGACGGTAAATATTGTGATAGCTGCCGATCACCCACAGCGCGCCATCCGGTTTCAGGACGCGGCGCGCTTCGGCAAGCCAGGCCACCGAAAAGCTGTCATAGGCGGCAAATGAATCGAACTTGTCCCATTCATCCTCGACGCCATTGACCGTCGACTGGTCGGGGCGGGTCAGGTTGCCGCCAAGCTGCAGATTATAGGGCGGATCGGCAAAAACCAGATCCACCGATGCGCTCGGAAGAGTCTTCAAAACCTCCAGGCAATCGCCTTCGATCACCCTGTCCTTGTCTACGCGTGCCACCCGTTTTTCTCTTTCTTTCAGCGCGTTGCTCACACCACAAGACGAACAAAGACTCTTCAAGTCAACCGCTGGTGCGCGGCTTTTTCGATGCCCACAACATATGGTGTGAAGGCCCCTGGCGGGCTGTTTATCTAGTGGCCGGAGATTGCAACTTCCGTGCCCGCCGCAGAAAGAAATCGTCTTTTGTTAATAATTTAGACAGCTGTGTCGCAGCACAGTCTTAACCGGAGACGGCGCCAAGCGCCCGCCGGACAGGGGCGAAGCTTCGCCGGTGGTGCATGGTGACGCCATGCGTTGCAAGCCCCTCCTGATGGGTGAGGGTGCCATACCCCATATTGGTCTCCCAGCCATAGCCCGGGTGCTCTGCCGCAAGGCGAATCATGACGGCGTCGCGCTCCTGTTTCGCGATCACCGAGGCGGCGGCGATGCTGAGGCTGCGGGAATCTCCCATGACCACGGTCTGCGCCGGCAGGTC
>JAYYLR010000124.1:0-37894 GCA_036143955.1 Pseudomonadota bacterium
TCTCGAGGCTGCAAGCTTTCCGCCGCTATACCTGTGTGGCGGTGTCGGTGAACGCTATGCCGAGCTTCTCGACGACACGTTTCGCGCCCGGATCACGAAGCCGGAGGGCGACGGCCTCGGCGGCGCACTGTCAATGGCGATGGCACTTCACGCGAACTGACAGGATCAGTTAGCATCTTCGCCGTCGCCGTGAATCCTGTCATATCTTGCCCGCAGCTTGGCATTGCTCGGCTTCATGGCGATCATCTGCCCGTCCCGCACATAGCCGAGCCTTGTCATGACGAGCGTCGAGATCATGTTCAGGCAAATCTTCTGGGCGGTGGCCGCCTTCAGCCTTGTCGAACCGGCAACGGCCTCCGCCCCGGTCAGGATCGGAATGGCTATTTCCGCCTTGGCCAGCAAGGGTGAACCGTCATTGTTGGCAATGCCTACGGTCAGGGCGCCGGTTTTCGCCGCCAAATCGACGGCCGCACAGGTGAAAGGCGTTCCGCCGCTGGCCGAGAGCGCAATCAGGATGTCAGAAGGTCCCAGCTCCAGTTCGCGCACGCCGTCCCTTGCAGCCTCCACATCGTCTTCGGCGTTCTCGACCGCACTCATCAGCGCCCCGTGCCCGCCGGCCACCAGATAGGCAACCCGTCCTGAGGGCCAGTCGAAGGTTGGCCGCAACTCGACCCCGTCCTGCACCGCAACACGGATCGATGTCCCCGCCCCGGCATAGATGATGCGCGCGCTGTCATTCATTACCAGACGGGCCGTCATCGCCTCAACAGCCGCCGCAATCGGCAGCAGTGCCGCCTCGACAGCCCGGGCCGCACCGGCCTGGCTTGCCAGCATCACCCGCAACGCCTCGCTGTCATCGAGACTGTCGAGCCATTGGCTTTGCGCAACGCGCGCTTCGGTATCCGGTTCCGTCATATCTGGGTTCGCTCGCCTGCCATCCTGCACCCCGAACATTGCGTGGCGCCTGTCCTGATGTATTGTGCCTGAAAGATGATGACTCACCAGCGAAACATTGCGGTCCATCACCGGAGCACTGACCCATGAGCCAGCCACGCTGGTTTGCCGGTCTGATGACCGGCACCGTCCTTGACGGCGAAATCGACGTCGCGCTGATCCGGACCGACGGCCATGACATCACCGAATTCGGGCCGTCCGGAATGGTTCCCTATCCGGATCGGTTGCGACAGCGCCTTGCCGAATGTGTCGAGGCGGCAGCGGCATGGGACTTTCACGGCCCCGAACCGGCAATCTTCGGCGAACTGGAAACAGAGACCACGATTGTCCAGTCGGATGCTGTGATCGAATTTGTGAGAGCGAGCGGGGTCGACATGACCAACATCGCCGCCATCGGATTTCACGGCCAGACAATCCTCCATCGCGCCCCGACAATGCACAAAACAGGAAACACACGGCAGCTTGGTGACGGCACCCTGATGGCAGCACGCACAGGAAGGCAGGTTGTTTACGACTTTCGCAGCGCCGATATGGCAGAAGGCGGCCAGGGGGCGCCGCTCTGCCCGGTCTATCATGCCGCCCTGCTGAACAGACATGGGTTCGGGCCCGAGGCTGCAATCCTCAATCTTGGCGGAATCGGCAATATCACCTGGCGGAGCAGTGCGGGTGAGCTTGTGGGTTTCGATACCGGTCCCGCCAACGCCCCTATCAACGACTGGATCCGGCATCACGGCGCGGGCACCATGGATACGGGTGGGAAGACCGCCTCAAAAGGGTCGGTTGATGAGACGACGCTGTCGCAGCTGCTCGAACATCCCTATTTCAATACCCCCTTCCCCAAATCTCTGGACAGGCTCGATTTTGCCTCATCCATGGCCGACGGCCTGTCGCTTGAGGACGGCGCGGCCCTGCTCACGGCCTTCGCCGCCGGTGCCGTGGCAAAGGCGGTAGGAAGCCTGCCGGAACCGATATCGAACCTCATCCTGTGCGGTGGCGGTCGTCACAATCCGGCCTTGGTCAAGGCGATTGCGTCGCGGGCCAATGTTCAGGTGACAATGGCGGATGATCTCGGCTGGCGTGGCGATTCGCTAGAAGCCGAATGTTTTGCCTTTCTCGCGGCACGGCGTCTTGCAAATCTGCCTGGCAGTTTCCCGGGGACAACCGGTGTTCCGGCACCGTTGATCGCCGGCCGCATTGCCGCGCCGTGAAGCTTTGCTAAGCTGAAGCGGTGAGGAGAACCCGATGACAGGTCAAAACAAGACACCGGACGGCCTTCTTGACCCCGACGCGATCGACATGCTGGTGGTGCATTGCTCGGACACGCCCGACGACCAGCCCGTTGGTGCCCGCGACATTCAGGAAATGCATCTTGGCTTCGGTTGGCACGGCATCGGCTATCATCAGGTTATCTGCCGCGATGGCACGCGCGAGGCCGGACGCCCCGAATACTGGCGCGGCGCGCATGCCCGCGGCGCGAATGACCGCAGCCTGTCTGTCTGTCTGATCGGTCGCACCACTTTCACCGAGGCGCAGATGAACAGTCTCGGCGCGCTTCTGGATGAATGGCGCACGCGTTACCCACATGCCAGGGTCCTCGGTCACCGCGACGCGGTGGAAACACACAAGACATGCCCGAATTTCGATGTTGAAAGCTGGTGGCACGCACGAAGTCAGACTGCTGGTGACGATGGCCTCACCGTGACTGTGCCAAAGGTGGCGCTGACCGCATCACCGGCAAGCGGGGCACTGGAGACCGAACTTCTGTTTGGCGAAAGCGTGAAGGTGCTTGAAAGGACTGGCGGTTACGGGCGCGTGGTTCTGGAAACCGACGGCTATGAAGGGTGGGTCAAAGCGGATATGACGCTCGCGGCGTCGCCGCAGCCTACGCATCGGCTTTGTTGCGCGGCCATCTACGTTCTTGCGTCGCCCGATGTGAAGTCGCCGTCGCTGATGCGGCTTTCGATGGGCGCGCGGCTTGTCGTGAGCGCAACGCACGATGGCTGGCATCGGGTTGAGCTTCCCGACGGCAGCATTGGCTGGATTCCGGAAATGGCGGCACGCCCCCTCGACAACACGGAGGATGATTTTGTCAGGGTTGCCGAACGCTTCCTTGGCCTACCCTATCTGTGGGGCGGGCGAAGCGCGGCGGGGCTGGATTGTTCGGCGCTAGTGCAGCTGTCCCTGCAGGCTGTCGGAGTCGCATGTCCCCGAAATTCTGGCGACCAGTATGTTTGGGCGAAGTCGCGCAGCGGAACCAAAATCATCGACCGCCGCGACACCCGCCGCGGCGATCTTGTTTTCTGGCCGGGCCATGTCGGCCTGTGCAGCTCAAAGACGGCTTTCCTTCATGCCAACGCGCACCATCACGCGGTGGCGGCGGAGGCGACGCAGGATGCTCTGCTTCGCACAGACGCCGCCTCGAAAGCCGAAGGAATCATCCTCCGGCTCGCCCGTTAGACCTTCTGCGGAAACAGCCGGCCGCGTAGCACCCACAGCAGCACCAGTGACGGGATCACCATCATGGCCGTGATGATGAAGAAGATCCCCCAGTCACCATTCAGCCAGTCGACCATCGCGCCTGACGACGAGGCCAGCAGCGTCCGGCCCAATGTGCCGATCGATGCAAGAAGCGCATACTGCGTCGCCGTGTAATTGCGATCCACAAGAAGCGAAATGAAGGTCACGAACGCAACTGTGGCGAAGGCTGCCGCCAGGTCATCGGCAATCACCGCAATGGCAAACATGAGCTCGTTCTGCCCGACCCAGTGCAGCACGCTGAACAGGATGTTGGTCGCAGCCATGGCCACACCGGAGATCAGCAGCGCGCGAACAACGCCGGTCCGCAGGGCGAACAGTCCGCCGATCAGCGTGAAGATGACCGTGGTGATCCAGCCAAGCCCCTTGGAGTAAATGGCGATGTCGGATTTCGAGAAGCCGACTTCCTTGTAGAAGACGATCGACATCTTGCCCATGAAGGCCTCACCGATCTTGAACAGGAAGATGAAGGCAAGGATCATCACCCCGATCTGGACCCCGTTCTTCCGGAAGAAGGACCATAGAGGTTCAATCACCGTTGTCGTCAGGAAGCTGACCAGCTGCACGATCGGACCACTTCCGCCCATTCGATTCGCCATCGCCTGCTGCGCGTTCCGCTGGTCGGCGGCACGCTCTTTCGTCCCGGTCTCCGGTATGAAAAGCAGACCGATATTGCACAGCACGATGAGAATGCCGAGCATGACAAATGTCATCTGCCAGTAATTCGCCACGCCGCTCGTCTCCAGATAATCGGCAAGGAACAAAGCAATCATGCCGCCGATCTTGTAACCGGACCACCAGCCGACGACCGCCACGGCGGCGCCTGCCGCCATGCCGCGGGCGTCGTCCTTGTCGATCTGTTCAATGCGAAGGGCATCGATGGTGATGTCCTGCGTTGCCGAGCAGATGGCGATGATCAGGCCAGCCCCAATGACCAGCGCAAGCGAGGTCGACGGGTCAATCGTGCTCCAGAACATAAGGCATACAAGGATCACCGCCTGAAGCGATATGATCCACGCCTTTCGATGCCCCAGCCTGTCTGTCAGAACAGGGATGCGCAGGCGGTCGATCAGCGGCGCCCACAGGAAATTGAAGGCGTAGACGCCGAATATCAGTCCAGCCCAGCCGATCGCGCTTCGCGAAAGACCGTCTTCCTTCAGCCAGAGTGACAGCGAGCTTCCAATGAGTACCCAGGGGAAACCACTGATCATGCCCAGCAGCAGGATTCGCGCCATTCTACGTTCAAAATAGGATGTAATCAGATCCGAAATCAGGCCCGAAGACCTTTCTGTCGCTTGGTGAACCACTTACACCTCCCAGCACCTTAATGTCTTTATGGTTGAGATAAGGCTATGCCGTGTTGTCCAATAAAGGCAAATCATATTGGCCACAGCCATGCAGGAGGCAGTTCGCACCGTGACCATCTGGACCGTTTCCAAGGACAGTGACGGATACCGCCTCAACGCGGTTGCGCACAGCATCCCCTGCCTCGTCGGCAAGGCCGGACTCATCGCCGCGTCCGACAAGCGCGAGGGCGACATGGCGACGCCTGTCGGCGACTGGCCGCTGCGGAGGGTCTACTACCGTCCGGACCGCGTTGCACTTCCCGCCACCTCGCTTCCCTCCATCGCGCTGACGCCCGCCATGGGATGGTGTGACGATCCAGGTGATGCAAATTACAACATGCCGGTGGAGCTTCCTTTCAACGCGTCACATGAAAGGCTGTGGCGCGAGGACGGGCTCTACGACTTCATCGTTGTGCTGGGGCATAATGATTCGCCTCCGAGACCGTTTCTTGGAAGTGCCGTCTTCCTCCACCTTTATGAGCAGGACACCCCGCATACGGCGGGCTGTGTCGCGATTGCAAAAGACGACATGGTTGCGCTGCTCAGGACGGCCGACACGAAGACCATCCTTCGGGTTGGTGACGATGAACCTGAGGAGACGACGCCATGATGAAGGAATCACCGCCTTTCTTCCCGGCACGTGGCTATATCGAAGGGTATTACGGTCGGCTTCTTGGCTGGGATGACAGGCACCGCATCATCGACAGGTTGGCTGGGAATGGCATGAATGCCTATCTCTACGCGCCAAAGGAGGACCCATTCCACCGCGTCGACTGGCGCACGGCCTGGCCCGATGACTGGGTTCGAGAATTCACAAGATTTTGCGAATTTTCAAATCGAAATAAAATACATGTTATCGGGGGTATAGCACCTGGACTTGATTACAGTTCTGAATACGAAACAAGGGATTTCAGTTGTCTTGTCGAGAAAGCCGACATGCTTACCAAGGCCGGGGCCGCAGGCATTGCCCTGATGTTCGACGATATCGAACCGGTTGCCGAGGATGTTGTCGCCGTACGCGAGGAAATGGCGTTCCATGCCGATATCGCGACGCGGCTGTCGGCACAGATCAGCAACCCGACGATGTTCGTGCCGCGGGTCTATGCGGATGAAATCAGCCTACACGCCGCCTCGGCCTATGAAACCCTGTCCGATGAACTTCCTGCCGACATGGCGGTCTTCCATTGCGGATCGCATATTGTCGCCGGAGCGGACCCTCTGTCACCAGCAAACACACCCGCGACGAATTCTTTCCGGCAACGGCTCATCCTCTGGGACAATTTCTTCTGCAATGACTATTGTCCGCGCCGCCTCTTTCTTGGCCCCCATCAAGGTCGCGGGGGCATTGCCGATCTGATGCTGAACGGCACCGGCATGATCGAAACCGATCTGCTGCTTCTCGATGTAATGGCGGCCGGAGAGGTTCGACAGGCATGGCAACAGGCGCTTGTCGACAATGACGTCCCTGAAGAGATTCATCAGATCACCGCCTGGTGTGGCGCACCGGTTCTGTCCGATACGCCGGTCATGGATCAGCCTTCCGCGAACGAAACGACCTTTGCCGCCATCGAAAGGCTTCTGTGGCGGTGGAAAACGCCTCTGTCACGGGAATGGTATCCCTTCATCTTCGGTCTCAGGCATGACCTGCTGATGGCGAGGGGTGAGCTACTGCCGCTTCGAGTCACGAAGACCCAGACCCCCGCCCTGTCACGGTTTCTGTCGCCCGGCGATGAAAAGGAACACAAAGAATGACCGCCACCCGCGTTTTCGACGGCCATAACGACGTCCTCTCGAAACTCCATGGAAGCCGTCCGGGTGACCCCGCCGACGCCTTCATCGACGGGTATGATGCGGCGATCGATCTTCCCAAATCCGTTGAAGGCGGCTTTGCAGGCGGCTTTTTCGCCGTGTATGTCCCGCCGCTGGAGGTTGATCATGAGGCGCGGCTGGCGGCAATGACGGCGGACAGCTATGCCCTGCCCCTTCCCCCGGACCTGGAACAGCCTTACGCGGCAGAGGTGGCCAACGCCCAGATCGCCATCCTGCAACAGCTCGAGGCACGGCAGGCACTAAAAATCTGCCGTTCAACCGACGACATTCGCGAGTCCATGACCGCCGACACCGTGGCCGCGATCCTGCACATGGAAGGCGCCGAGGCCATTGATACAGATCTGGCCATGCTGGACAGGCTTCATGCCATTGGCCTGCGCTCGCTCGGACCGGTCTGGAGCCGGCCGACTGTCTTCGGGCACGGCGTGCCCTTCGCCTTCCCTTCAAGCCCGAATACCGGCCCGGGCCTGACCGATGCCGGACGGCGTCTTGTCAAACGATGTGATGATCTCGGCATCCTGATCGACCTGTCGCACATGAACGAGGCCGGCTTCTGGGATGTTGCGAGCCTGTCAGCCGCACCGCTCATTGCGACGCATTCCAATGCTCATGCCGTCTGCCCGCATGCCCGCAACCTGACGGATAACCAGCTTCGCGCCATCGCTGACAGCGGCGGGATGGTCGGCCTCAACTTTGCGACAGCATTTCTGCGGCCTGACGGAAAGATGCTTCCCGAAGTCCCGTTTGAAGTGATGATGCGCCACCTCGATCACATGCTTGGCATTCTTGGCGAGGACCATGTCGGGCTCGGATCCGATTATGACGGCGCCATTGTTCCCGAACAGTTGCGAACCGCGGCGGAGCTTCCCAATCTTGTTGAAGCCCTGCGGTCAAACGGCTATGGCGAGGCTTTGGTCGAAAAGCTCTGCACCGGCAACTGGCTTCGGGCGCTTGATCGCATCTGGCAGTGACCATTAGTCGGCAGCTGCAGGACCTCAGCTTGCCGTGCCATCTTCGCTGAAGGCGCGCGCCGCCTTTCTACTGAATATGACCCCGAGCGTGTCTCCCGGTCGGTGCATGGCCGACACACCGACCCTGACGCAGAACTCGTCGCTTTCCTGGTCGAGATTGTCGGGAACATATTCGGCCGGAAGCCGGATATATACATATTGCTCGGCCCCCATCATCTCGACCCGTGTCACCCTGCCTTCGATGGCGAGCTGCGCCCCCGACGCGGCCTTTCCGGCTTTTGCGGCCTTGGCCTGTTCCGGACGAACGCCGAGGAAACCGGCTTGGCCGTCCAGAGGGCGACGACGCAGGATATTCATGCCGGGACTGCCGATGAACTGCGCCACAAAAAGGTTGGCCGGCGCGCGGTACAGTTCGGTCGGCGTGCCGATCTGGGCGATGTTGCCGTCATGCATCACGACGATACGGTCGCCAAGTGACATGGCCTCCGTCTGGTCATGCGTCACATGGATGAAGGTGGTTCCCAGCTGGCCGTGGAGGGATTTCAGCTCACCACGCATATGCAGCCGGAGCTTGGTGTCAAGATTCGACAGCGGCTCGTCGAGAAGAAACGCCTTCGGCTGACGGACGATGGCGCGCCCCATCGCAACCCGCTGCCGCTGGCCTCCCGAAAGCTGTGCCGGCCGCCGATCAAGAAGCTCCTCCAGACGCAGGCGCCTTGCGGTGTCAACAATCCGCTGCCTGATGTCGTCGCGGTTCAGGTTCCGGTTGCGAAGACCGTAGGCCATGTTGTTGAAAACCGACATGTGGGGGTAGAGTGCATAGGACTGGAACACCATGGCGAGATCCCTTTCGCCAGGCTCGAGATGATGGACGCTCTCCCCGTCGATGGCGAGTTCGCCACCGGTGATCGTCTCCAGCCCGGCAATCACCCGAAGCAGACTCGACTTGCCGCATCCGGATGGCCCGATAATCACCAGAAACTCGCCGTCACGCACATCCATAGACACGCCGTTCAGCGCCCGCACACCGTTGGGATAGATTTTCGTCACATCGAGGAGAGAAATCCCAGCCATGTCTATTTCTCGCTTTCTATCAATCCCTTGACGAACAGACGCTGCATCGAAAGCACGACCAGCACCGGAGGCAGTAGCGCAAGAACCGCCGTTCCCATGATCATATGCCAGAGCGGCAGCGACTCACCCGTATTCGCCATCCTCTGGATACCCATGACAATCGTATAGAACCCCTCGTCCGTCGTGATCAGAAACGGCCAGAGATACTGGTTCCATCCAAAGATAAACAGAATGATGAACAGGGCCGCGATATTCGTCCGCGAAAGAGGCAACAGAATATCGCGAAAGAACCTGAGCGGTCCGGCCCGGTCCATTTTCGCCGCTTCCACAAGTTCCGCCGGGATGGTCATGAAGAACTGGCGGAACAGGAACGTCGCCGTCGCCGATGCAATCAAAGGCAGGCACAGGCCGGTGTAACTGTTCAGCATGCCGAGCGAGGCCACCACATCGAATGTCGGCAGGATCCTGACCTCGACCGGAAGCATCAGAGTAATGAAAATCAGCCAGAAGGCGATGAAACGGAAGCGGAAGCGGAAATAGACTATGGCGAATGCCGCCGTCAGAGATACAGCAATCTTCCCGACCGTGATCAGAAGCGCCATGATCAGGCTGTTGGTCATCATCAGGCCGACCGATACGCCGCCTGCCTCAGGAATGCCGCCACTCAGTAGTTGTGTATAGTTTTCCGGCCCCATGCCGCCGAACCACATTGGGATCGGGTTGATCGACAGCGCCTCGGGCGGGTGGGTTGAGGCGACAAGCGCCATCCACACCGGAAAGACGATGATGCAGACCCCGGTCATCAGCACAAGATGGGCCAGGATCGTCGGCATGCGGCGGCGTGTGACCATCAGTAAACGACCCGCCTTTCAACAAATCGAAACTGGACCGCCGTCATCAGGATAACGAGTGCCATGAGGACAACGGACTGCGCTGCCGAGGAACCGTAATCCTGACCGATGAAGCCGGTGTTGTAGACCCGAAACACAAGCACGGACGTGGCATCGGCGGGGCCGCCTTCCGTTGTTGCATGGATGATCGCGAAGGTATCGAAGAAGGCATAGACGAGATTTATCACGATCAGGAAGAATGTGGTTGGCGACAGCAAGGGAAAGGTGATCGTCAGGAACCGGCGAACCGGGCCGGCGCCATCCATGGCCGCCGCCTCAATCAGTGAGCGAGGTATCGACTGCAAACCTGCAATAAAAAACAGAAAATTATAACTGACCTGTTTCCATGATGCGGCGATGATGACCATAAGCAAAGCCTGGTCACCATTGACATAGTGGTTCCAGTCATAGCCAAGCGCCTGCAGCCAGTAGGCGATGATTCCGACCGAGGGGTTCATCAGGAAATACCAGATCACCCCGGCAAGCGCCGGCGCGACAGCGTAAGGCCAGATCAACAACGCCCGGTAAGTTTCGGCGCCGCGGATCAGGTGGTTTGCGGCAACCGCAAAGGCAAGCGCCGTTGCCATCGAAATGAAGGTGACGCCAAGGCCAAAGATTAGGCTTGTCCGGAATGATCTCAGGTAACCCTCATCATCAAACAGTTCGCGGTAGTTCTCCAGGCCGACGAATTCGCGCGAGAAACCGAATGCATCTTCAAGAAAAAAGGACTGCTCGAATGCCTGATAGGAAGGCCACAGGAAGAAAATGGCGGTCACCAGAAGCTGCGGCGCAAGCAGCATGTAAGGCAACCACCGGTTCGTAAAGATGACGTTTGAGGATCGCATCGCTCTGAAGATGCGAGCCGCCTCAGGCAGGCGGCTCGCGTTATATGGTTAGCGGTTGGCCTTTTCGAATTTTCGAAGAAGCGCGTTGCCTCGGTCTACAGCCTTGTCCAGTGCGTCCTTCGCGGATTTCTGGCCAGCCCATACGGATTCGAGCTCCTCATTGATGATATCGCGGATCTGCACGAAGTTGCCGAACCGAAGCCCTTTCGAGGCCGGTGTCGGCTCGTTCAGCGACAGCTGTTTGATGGCCGTGTCTGTTCCGGGATTGCTCTCGTAGAACCCTTGCGAGCGCGACAGGTCATAGGCAGCCGTGGTGATCGGAACATAGCCTGTCGTCTGATGCCAGTAGGCCTGCTGTTCGGGCGCTGACAGGAACTTGAAGAATTTGGCAACACCCTTGTAGGCATCGCTGTCATGGCCTTTCAGCACCCAAAGGGTGGCGCCGCCAATGATGGAATTCTGCGGGGCCGAAGCGACGCCCGTGTCCAGCGGCAGCATGGCCTGGCCGAATTCGAAGTCCTTGATATCCTTCTTGAAACCACCGTAATAGGCCGAGGAGTTGATCCAGAAGACAGACTCGCCATTGACGAATTTCGCGCGGCTGTCACCACGGCGCCCGCCATATTCAAACAGTCCCTTCGCGCCCATGTCGGCGATGCGCTGGATGTGGTTCACGACATGATCGTTATTGAAGGTGAAGGCGGTATCGAGACCAGTGAAGCCGTTCTCCTTCGTGCCCACCTCGACATTGTGCCAGGCCGAGTAATTCTCGATCTGGGTCCAGGATTGCCAGCCGAAACAGAGCGGGGCCGAAACACCGCCCGCCTTTGCCTTCGCGGCAGCCGTTTCAAGCTCTGCCCAGCTTGTCGGGACGTCGATGCCGAGTTCGTCAAGCTTCGTCTTGTTGTACCAGAGCACTGGGGTCGAAGAGTTGAACGGCAGCGACAGAAGCTTGTTGTCGGCCGTGGTGTAATAGGAAATCACCGCCGGAAGATATTCCGACTGGTCGAACGGCTCGCCGGCGTCAGTCATCAGCTCGTGGACGGGATAGACGGCACCCTTGTCTTCGGCTGCCATCATCGTCGCCGTGCCGACCTCGAACACCTGAACGATATGCGGCTGTTCCTTTGCGCGGAAAGCGGCGATGGCCGACGTCATCGTCTCGGTATAATTGCCTTTGTAGACAGCCTTGAGTTCATAGTCCGGCTGGCTGGCGTTGAAATCTGCCGCGAACTTGTCGACGATCTCACCCAACTGCCCGCCCATGGCGTGCCAGAATTGTACTTCGGTGGCTGCATTGGCCTGACCGGCGAAGGCCAGCGAAAAGACCGATGCAAGAACAAGCTTTTTCATTGTTAAAGCTCCCTTGGTTAGAAGAATGGATACGTCGAAGCAAACCGAACCTAGATTGCATGAGCGTTGCATGAATTCGAAGAATTGTAACGCTTTACATCACAGGCAGGTGACACAAGGGCCCGGGAGTCATGGCGGAAAACCTGCGGGCGTTACGTGCAAGCTGCTGCCGCGCGGGTCCCGCTTTCGTCCAGACCGATCCATGCAAAGATGAATAAGCACATGAAAATTTTTGATTTACAGATAGCCGTCATACCATGAGGGTTCTGTAGGGCAATTGACACGTCAAACAATGCCGGACACGGCGATGCCAGAGCGACTTGCAACGAAGCGCGCCACGTCGGCCGTCAAATAGAGCAGAGACATCAAAAGGTTGGGGACTGATGAAAATCGCGCTTACAGGTGGCGCCAGCGGTATTGGCGCCGCTACCGTAGAAAGGCTTCTTCGCAAGGGCCACGAGATAGTCATCTTCGATCTTCGCAAACCAGATGTCGACTGTCCCTGGGTTCCGCTTGACCTGATGAATACCGGGTCGGTCGATGAAGCCCTGGAACAGGTGGATGGCAGTTTTGACGGGCTTGCCTTCATTGCCGGCATCCCGCCGCGCGACGACAACGCTGCCGCCTGCGTGACTGTAAACACGCTGTCCACATGCCGGTTTATAGAGGGGTTTTTGCCGAAACTGAAGGACTCCTCAGCTGTGGTGTCGGTTGCCTCGCGTGCCGGCCTCGGATGGCAGGACAACACACCATTGCTAGACGAGCTGATGGCGCTGGAGCCTCTGCAGGTTGAAAAATTCTGCCAAAACCGGGAAATCAGTGCGGCCCTTGCCTACCGCCTGTCCAAGCAGGCGGTCATCTACTGGCACCAGTCACAGGTTGCGGCGCATATCGGACGACTTCGCTTCGTCACTGTAAGCCCGGCAGCGGTCAGCACCGGCATTCTCGATGATTTCCTGAAGGCCTTCGGGCCAGCTGTCGCCAAGAATCTCGATCGGGTAGGTCGTGCCGGAACACCTGAAGAGGTGTCAGCGGTGATCGCCTTCCTGCTCTCACCGGATGCAAGCTGGGTCAACGGAATCGATATCATCATTGATGGCGGCATGGGCGCCCTCAACCTGCCGGTCGGGTAAATGAAAGCACTGCCCAGGGAAAGGAGACGGCTTATGAGCGACAACATCACAACGGATCTTGTTATCGGTGGTGAGGCGCGTCCTGCAGCTTCTGGAATCGTCTATGACATCAGCACCCCGGCACGTCCGACCGCCATTGGACGCAATTTCGGCGTTGACGGCGTCCGTCAGTTCCAGGAAACAAATGCAATCGCCGGCGCGTCCGGACAGATTGTCTGATACGCGGGGAAAGCCACGGCATGTCAAAGCGCAAGAACATATTGTTCATTATGTTCGATCAGCTCAGGTTCGATTATCTGAGTTGTGCCGGTCATCCTCACCTTCACACACCCAACATCGACTGGCTTGCCAGCCAGGGTGTGCGCTTCGAAAACTGTTACGTGCAGTCGCCAGTCTGCGGGTCGTCACGGATGTGCTTCTATACCGGGCGGTACACAGCCTCGCACGGCTCGACCTGGAACGGGATCCCGCTGAAGGTCGGCGAAATGACGCTTGGCGACCATCTGCGCGACACCGACATGGATTCCTTCCTGATCGGCAAGACCCATATGAAGGTCGATTCTGACGGCATGGCGCGACTCGGCCTCGCGCCGGACAGTGTAATCGGGGCTCGCATCGCCGAATGCGGCTTCGACGCCTATCTGCGTGACGACGGCCTGTGGGCCACGGGACCTGACGGCAGCTATGATGAAAAATCGTCACCCTATAACGAATATCTGAAATCCGAGGGTTATGACGGCGAAAACCCGTGGCATGACTATGCGAATTCGGGAATCGACGAGGATGGTAACATCGCCTCTGGCATGATCTACGGAAATGCGAGGCGGCCGGCCAACATTCGCGAAGAAGATTCGGAAACACCCTGGCTGACCCGCCAGATGATCCGCTTTCTGAATGAATATGGCCGGCGCGAGCGTCCCTGGATGTGCCATCTGTCCTACATCAAGCCGCACTGGCCTTACATTGTCCCAGCGCCCTATAACGACATGTACGGTCCCAACAGCTTCCTGCCAGTACTGCGTCAGGACAGCGAGATGGTAGACCCGAATCCGGTTTATGCCGCCTTTGCCGGCAACATCATCGGCAAGGCCTTTCATCGGGATGATGTGAGGCAGGCAACTCTTGGCGCCTACATGGGCCTGATCAAGCAAATTGACGACCAGATGGGTGTGTTGTTCGACCATCTGCGGAACAGCGGCGAGATCGAAAACACGATCATCGTCATCACGTCAGACCATGGCGATTATCTTGGCGATCACTGGCTTGGCGAGAAAGATCTTTTCCACGAACAGTCGGTGAAGGTGCCGCTGATCATCCATGACCCCTCGCCTGAAGCCGACTCAACACGGGGTACCGTCTGCGAGGCTTTGGTCGAAAGCATTGATCTGGCGCCTACTTTTGTCGAAATGGCGGGCGGCACACCAAAGGATGAAATCCTCGAAGGACGGTCGCTTGTGCCCTTCATCAACGGCACTTCGGCAGGTGAATGGCGGGACTATGTGATTAGTGAATATGACTATTCCATTACCCCGATGTCCGCGCGCCTTGGCGTCTCACCAAAGGATGCACGCCTTTTCATGATGCGCGATGAACGCTGGAAAATGATGCATGCTGAAGGCGGGTTCCCGCCAATGCTGTTCGACATGCAGAAAGATCCTAACGAAATGGTCGATCTCGGACGGGACCCAGCCTATGAGGCCACGCGCCGGGCCTGCTACAAGAAACTGGCGGACTGGGGGCTTCGCTGTTCCCAGCGCACGACCATCAGCGATGCCGAACTGGAAGCGCGACGCGGCAGAAGCCGCCGCAGGGGCATCGTTCTTGGCACCGCCCTTCCCGACGAGGCAGACGCCGAGTTGTTCCAGAAATATCTCGGGCCTGCCCGGCAGCGCCATATCTGACGTCACTGCAGGCCTGCGCATTGACACTGCGCCGACCCGGCGCCACGCTTTTGCAGGCAGGGAGGTGTTGCATGTCGGTTCCAGAGATCAGATTTGACGACGGGGCGGCCTATGACCGTATGATGGGTGTCTGGACCCAGTTCGTCGGTTCGCGGTTTCTCGAATGGCTCGAACCTGCAAAGGGCAAACGCTGGCTTGACGTCGGATGCGGTACCGGCGCCTTTACGCAGCAGATCATAGACATTTCGATGCCTGTGGCCGTGGACGGCGTCGACCCGTCTGCAGCGCAGATTGACTTTGCAAGCAAACGCCCAGGTGCCTCGCTGGCACGGTTCCGCACCGGCGATGCCATGGTGCTGCCCTATGACGACAATGCCTTTGATGTCGCGGTGATGGCCCTCGTGATTTTCTTCGTTCCGCAACCGGAGGTGAGCATCGCGGAAATGAAGCGTACTGTCCGGCCCGGCGGAACAGTCGGAACCTACGTATGGGACGTGCATGGCGGGGGAATGCCTCCGGAACCGATTTTCCGGGTTCTGCGCTCCCTTGCCATTGACCATCCCTTGCCACCGCGCTCCGACGTTTCGGGAAAGGCGGAACTGCTGCGTCTTTGGCAGGAAGCAGGATTGCGCGACATTGAACAGCAGGTCTTCACGGTTGAACGCAGATTCGAGTCTTTTGACGATTTCTGGGACATCACAACCTCCTCGGCATCCCTGACCAGGATCTTCACCGAGATTAAGCATGATATCCTTCAGGACATCAGGCAGCGGCTGCGTGAGGATCTGCCGACAGCGGATGACGGCAGCATCACCTATTCGGCACACGCCAATGCCATCAAGGGGGTCGTATGACCACCTCGACGCCAAATTGATGAGAGGTGGAGCGATTTGACAAAAAGTATTGCAGATCTGGCGGTGCAGGGGCTGATCGCCAACGGTATCGAGAACCTCTATTGCCTTCCCGGCGTCCAGAATGACGGCTTCTTCGACACCCTGTTCGACAGCACGGACCGTCTGACCCCGATACAGACGCGTCACGAGCAGGGTGCCGCTTACATGGCCATGGGCGCGGCGTTGGCAACCGGAACGCCGCAGGCCTTCTGCGTTGTCCCCGGCCCGGGCTTCCTGAATGCGACAGCGGCTCTTTCGACCGCCTATGCGGTCAACGCTCCGGTGCTGGCGCTGATCGGCCAGATCCCGAGCGGAGCGCAGGGAAAAGGGCACGGCCTTCTACACGAAATTCCCGACCAGTTCGCGATCCTTCGTCAACTGACGAAAATAAGCCACCGTGTCAGCGGTTCAGATGACGCCACGGATGAAATTCGTGCCGCCTTCACAGCGCTGAAGTCTGGTCGCCCGCGGCCCGTCGGGCTGGAAATCGCAGTCAATATGTGGACGCAGTCCTGCAGTGACGCGCCGGCAGATCTTGCCGTTGGCAGTGTGCCGATGCCGCAGCCCGACAGCGACGCCATCGCCAGCGCGGCACGACTCATTGCCGGCGCCAGGGCACCGATGATCGTTGTCGGCGGCGGCGCACAGGATGATGCCGAGGCTGTGCGACATCTGGCATCGCGGATAGGCGCGCCCACCGTTGCTTTCCGCACCGGACATGGTGTCGTTCCGAGCGATGATCCGCTGTCGATCTCCATGCCTGTCGCGCATGATCTGTGGAGCGATGTCGATCTTGTGATCGGCCTTGGAACACGCCTGCAGAGCCAGGTCATGTCGTGGGGCCAGGACGACGCCATGAAAATCATCCATATCGACATTGACCAGACGCAGATCGGACGCAGTGCACGCGTCGATGTCGGCATTCACGCCGCACTTGGCGATGCACTCCCTCTTCTTGTTGAAGAAGTCGACACTCTTGCAGACCCGAATTCCGATTGGCTGCACCGGGTCGCAGCGGCAAAAGCCCGTCTTGCTGCCGAGTATGAACAGCGTCTGGCACCTCAGTTGGGGTGGCTTAACGCCATACGCGCCGCTCTTCCGCAGGAAGGGATTTTTGTCGATGAACTGACCCAGACCGGATATGTCTCGCGCTTTGCTTTCCCCAGTTTCGGACCGCGCCGTTTCATTTCGACCGGATATCAGGGAACCCTCGGGTATGGATTTCCAACCGCCCTTGGTGTCGCGCATGCCCGTCGGGACGTTCCTGTTGTGGCGATCAGCGGCGACGGTGGCGCCCTGTTCGCGATCACCGAACTTGCGACGGCGGTGCATCACAACATTCCCCTGACAACCGTGATCTTCAACGATCACGCTTTCGGAAATGTCAGGCGCCTGCAGATGGACAATTATGACAACCGGCTGATTGCCTCGGACCTCAGCAGCCCCGATTTCACCTCGCTGGCCAGATCATTCGGCGCGCAGGGCCTGATGGCGTCGAACCCGGAGGATCTTCGGAACGCGCTTGAGGTTGCGATGGCCCATGACGGGCCAAGCGTGATTGAGGTGCCGGTCGGGGAACTGCCCTCCCCGTGGGACTTCGTACTGATGCCAAGGGTCCGCGGATGAGGCTTCCGGCTGCCCTGCTGTCCCTTTTCCTCCTGTGTTTCGGCAGCGTGCCGGCGCATTCGGGTCCGGTCACGCCAGAGGAGGCATGCCGCCTGATCGAAATGGCGGGCGCGTCGAACAGCGGGCGTGCCACCCAGCGGACAGGCAAAGGGTCGGCGTCTGTCACGCTGCGGCCACCCGGCCAGAACTGGCGCATCGCCATGATCGACATAACCGACAAGGAGGCGAGACCCCTTATGCAGATCAGGGCGCTGCCGCCCTGCAATCCCATGGAAGCCCGACGGCTGCGCCGGGATGGAAACGGCAAGATTGCCGCTATCGAGGTTCTTGCACCGGACCTCGTGTCCGTGATCGCGGTGGAACCACAGGACCCGCCGCTTCCGGCGATGGCTGACAGCCCCCATCGCTCGGGCTCGGCGCTTCTGGCGCATGTCGATACGGGTATAAACTACCTGCTGCCGGAACTATGGCCCCATCTCGCCGCTGACGGTGACAGCCGACTTCTTGGCTACGATTTCTGGGACATGGATGCGCGACCTTTTGATGTCGACCCGCGCCGCACCCCTTTCTTTCCGCAGCATCACGGAACAACGGTATTCAGCGTTCTGGCCCGCGAAGTGCCTGACGCCGGGATCGCCGTCTATCGGTTTCCGGCCACTGAAATGTGCCGCTTTGCCGACCTTGTTTCCGATATGGCAGCGCTTGGCGTCAGGGTTGCCAACATGTCGATGGGATCAGGCGATAAGGGTGACTGGCGCTGCTTCCAGGACGCCGCTGCACGCAATCCGCAGATATTGTTCGTCGTTTCCGCCGGCAATGACGGGAAAGACATTGATCGCCAGCCCGTCTATCCCGCGGCATTGACGCTCAGCAACATGCTTGTCGTCACCTCGTCGGACAGTTTCGGGCGGCTTGGTCGCGGCTCGAATGTGGGCGCCAGTTCGGTCGACGTGATGGTCCCGGGCGAACGTGTTGAAGTGATCGACCATCGCGGGGCACGGGCCGAGACAGGCGGCACAAGCTACGCGGCGCCGCGCGTTGCGGCGCTGGCGTCACGGTTTCTGATGGCGAATCCTGACGCTGGGACCGAAGACATCATCGATTTTATTCGGTCCCGGGCGATTGACGCGCCCGGCGTGCCGCTTGCGCATGGCTGGATCCCCGACCCGACGGATGATTATGGTTTCTAGTCGCCAAATGCCTGTTTGAGGAATGACTCGGCGAGCGGAAGCGCCGCCGGGTTGTGATTTCGCATATGGCCAAGCACCTTGTCAGCGAAGGCCCGGTCGCCGAGAGTGCCGGCCACCTGAATCGCCATCCGCAAGGCCTGCGGGTTCGAAGGGTCGATCTCGATATAGCGTTTGAGCATCGGCAGTTCCGCAGCAAGGTCTCGGTCCAGATGCAGCGTGACAGCCATCGACATCAGCGTGTTCGGGCTGTCGGGATCAAGGGCGAGGCTGCGTTCCAGAAACTGGCGTGATTTCCCAAACATCCACCACCGGCCAAAGGTCTGCCCGGCCTGATCTAACAGCTGCTTGTTTCCTGATGCCTCGCAGTTCCACTCTATCGAAGACACCATTTCGGCCGTTGGATCGCGCGCAACCGGAGCGGCATCATAAAGTGCGTCTGCGCATTTCCGAATGGCGGTCCCAGTACGGGTGAAATCGTCGAAATGTTCGCGTGAGGTGGCAGCAGCAACAGACGTGATGTGCGCCGCGGGAATCACTTCGCTGATCCGACCGTCTCCGGACGCGAGAATTCCTATGAGGTTACCCGACCGGTCGACAACGGCACCCCCGCTGTTCCCCGGCAGCGCACGGGCATCTGTGTGGATCCGCGCCCGGGTCGAGGCACCATTCGCCGGATAGAACGCCCAGCTTCCCGGCTGATAGACCCGGGCGCCGTTTCGTCCCTGATCGAAAGCGACGACATAAAGCTGCTGCGGGCGCTCGTCCTGGAAACTGACCGGCGCTGGTGGCACGCCAGCCGACCCGTCAGGACGAAGCAGCACAAGATCAACCGGCACCGGATGCGGCTGCGGAAAGGCGGCCATGATTCCGCCAGCATCGTCCCGCATGAGAACGCGTGGATGGTCCTCCGCAACATGGCGGTTCGTGGCTATGAAACCATTATTGAGGACGGTGCCGCTGGCAATCATGTTCGGCGTCTTGATGCCGACGATACGGCTCTTCCAGGCGCATACCGGCTTCGGGGCATCGCATCCGTCTGCCGCAAGCGACGCCTGCACTATTGGCGGTGCAAAGAGAAGTGCGAGCACGGTGCAGACGGCGCGCGCCACGCGGCACGGCTGAATGTTGTTCGGAGCTTGCTTCATGGGCACCATCGTGCGGCGCAGCAGTATTGACCGCAAGGCGCCAATCCGTCGCGCTCAGGCCATCAGGCGCGAGATGGGGCTTTCATCCATCTGGCCTGTCAGCATATGCGCCAGCTTCAATGTCAGTTCCGCCCTGATGCCGGCATGCACGGGATCATCCCAAAGATTATTCGTTTCCTGCGGATCGTTGCGGAGATCATAAAGCTCGCCCCAAGGTTCGGTGCCGTACAGCGTAAAACGCCATTCCTCGGTTCGCAGGCTGCGTACCCTTGGCGCCCGTTCGAAACCATGCCGTCCCACCTGATCGTTGAATTCGGTCAGGAGCGCATCACGGTCCACACTGCCACCTTCAATGACAGGAAGAAGGCTTGTCCCCTGCATCCCGCGATAGGGAACGAGGCCAACACGGTCTAGGATGGTTGCGGAGATATCGATGGTCGAAGCAAGCTCCTCCGCCACGCGCCCTTCGCGCGAACGCGGGTCGGACCAGATCATCGGCACCTGCGTGACCGAACGGAACGGCAAGGCCCCCTTCAGAAGCAGCGAAAAATCGCCGAGATAATCGCCGTGGTCGGAGTTGAAGCAGATCACCGTGTTGTCGTACTGGCCTGTCTGCTTGAGCATCTCGACAAGGCGCCCGACTTCGTCGTCGATCATCATAATCATGCCGGCAGTCAGTGCCATCGCTTCACGAAGCTGCTGTTCGCCGAGGCGGCACGCGGTGGTTCTTGTCAGCGTTTCGGCACCGGCGCGCCATTGCTCATCCATCCATTGCATGGGCGGGGTTGGATTCCGGTGCGCCTCGAAAGGAAGCGACACCTCGAACTGGTCCGGATGGTACATGTCCCAGTATTTTCCGGGCGGGTTGAAAGGGTGATGCGGGTCCGGGAATGACACATAGGCAAAGAACGGGTCCGAATCCCCCTTTCGCTCGCCAATCCAGTCGATTGCGCGGTCGGCGACATACCGTGTGGGGTAGAATTCTTCTGGGACGGGCGTGCGGTAAGCCTGCGGGCAGCTGTAATTATGCGGCAGTTCGTTGGCAGGATCGTGAAGAGCTTCCCAGTCCGGACAGTTCTGCCTGAGCCATTGACGGTAATGGCCGTTACATTTGTCGCCATGCCCGGTCACCATGTCGACATGCTGAAACCCGTAATATGGAAGGTCGAAAGCATAACGTCGGTCATCGGCGTATGATGCCGGCTGTTCGTTGGAATAGACCTCGCTATCGGGCCTGCGCGCCTCTTCGATGAGCCGGCTTTTCCCGTCTTCCTTGCGAAGCGGCGGATGGCTGGTGAATGGCTGTAGATGGCTCTTGCCGATCGATGCTGTCCGATAACCGGCCGCCGCCAGAACATCGGTAAAGCAATTGGTATCTGCCGGAAGAACGCAGCCATTGTAGCGAAGCCCATGTGTCGAGGGATAGCGCCCGGTCATGAAAGATGCCCGGTTCGGCATGCAGACAGGAGATGTCACATGGAAGTTACTGAACCTGGTGCCGGCAGCAGCAAGAGCATCTATGTTCGGCGTTTTGAGGACAGGATGTCCCGCGCAGCCAAGCCAGTCCCAGCGGTGCTGATCCGTCATTATAAAAAGGAAATTCGGTCTGCTGTGATCGGTCATCGGGGCACCTTCAAGATTGTCCAAGACAAAAATACAGCGTCGCCCCGATGAATAAAGTCAAATCGAAAAGGCTGCGGGAACGGTCTCGCTAGCCGACTTTCATCATGACGCGCGACTCGAACAGCGTCCCGAGGTCACTTGCCTTCGCCACCATCTCCTGAAACTCGGCCGACATGCCGACACGATCGACACCCTCGCCAAATGCGTGCAGGTCGGCAAACCCATAAACGACCGTCATCGTATCCATCCTTGAGGCGATCACCGGCACACCGGCCATCAGGCTGACAGGCTCGTCCTTCAAGAGCTCGCCGATTTCCCCAAGGATATCCAAAGCGGCCTTCATGTTGGAGCGCTTCAGCTCGTAGGTGCGGTGCATGCGAACCGTATCGGTTGGATTCATCTCGCCCCAGATCGAACGGAACACCTCGGGGCCGATGATGTCCGCTGCGGGATTGGCTTCCCGGTCAGCCAACAGCTTCTGCATAGCCGGGTCATGCATCATTGCGGCGGCAGCTGCGGTGCCGGCGGCCATTGTGTCATATTGGGCATAGACATGAATTTCGCCGGCACCCTCGCCGGCAACCACGCGCGTGATCCGCGTGGTCGCACCGTGCCGCGACAGGATGCCGGCAAGACGATGGGTGCGCTCCATCACAAGGTCCATTTTGCCTGTGTAGGGCCGTGCTATGCGTCTTGAAACAAACATTGATACCCTCCTATATAAATCCGGCTCGGGCGGTTGCCCGACCTTGCAAGTTAACTAGAAGGCTATTGCCCACGAATGGGTGGCGAAAAAGGCACATCGTTTCGTGGCGTTGGTCCGGTCAAAAACCGCACTGCAGGAAACTCTGACAAGAGTTTGTGACAAATCTGTTACAACGACCTGTGGATACCGCCGGCACCGGCCTGTTTACAAAAGCCTGCCGGCGGCCATTCTGAAACGGCCATAAGAACCGGACACCATCCTGACGATCATGACCTCAGTTACAGCAACATTATCACAGGCATTTGCCATGCGACGGACACCTGTGGGTCTGCTGTTCCTGATGGCGTTTGCCATGCCTCTCGGCTTTTCGACATGGCTGGCGCTGCTGAACAACTTCACTGTGGAGGTCGCAAATTTCAGCGGCGTCGAGATCGGTTGGCTTCAGACAGTGCGGGAAATTCCCGGCTTCCTCGCCGTTGGCGTGATCCTTGTTCTCGTCATCATGCGCGAACAGACGCTGGCGCTGCTGTCACTGGTCGCGCTCGGTGCCGCGGTGGCCGTGACATCGCTTTTCCCAAGCTTTGCCGGCCTTCTGATCACGACAGCCATTGGATCGCTCGGCTTTCACTATTATGAGACGGTGAACCAGTCGCTGCAGCTTCAATGGCTTGAGAAGGATCGTGCCCCACAGATCATCGGCTGGCTTGTTGCGGCAGGTTCAGCCGCATCGCTTCTGGCTTACGGGCTTATCGCGCTTGTTTTCAGCTGGGGCGGGTTCGGCTATGACGGTGTCTACATCGTCGGAGGCGGCATTACGGCCCTGATTGCCGCCTATTGCTGGGTGGCCTATCCGAGCTTCCCGATAAAGACACGACAACACAACCGGGTCATCATCCGGCGACGTTACTGGCTCTATTATGCTCTTCAGTTCATGTCCGGGGCGCGGCGCCAGATTTTCATGGTCTTTGCCGCGTTCATGATGGTCGAGAAATTCGGCTTCGCCGTTCACGAGCTGACGGTTCTTTTCCTTGTCAACTACATCGCCAACATCATTTTTGCTCCGATGATGGGCGCGCTGATCATGCGCATTGGCGAAAAATGGTCGCTGACTTTCGAATATGCCGGGCTCACCCTCGTGTTTCTGGCCTATGGCGGTGTGTACTGGTTTGGCTGGGGCGCCGCACTTGCCGCAGCACTCTATGTCATTGACCATCTGTTCTTCGCTCTTGCTTTCGCGCAAAAGACCTATTTCCAGAAGATCGCCGATCCGGCGGACATCGCGCCGACTGCCGCGGTCGCCTTCACGATCAATCACATTGCAGCCGTGTTTCTTCCCGCAGCACTTGGCTATCTCTGGGTCGTTTCTCAGTCGTCCGTTTTTGTTCTGGCCGCCCTGCTCGCGGCGGCGTCACTCGGTCTTGCGTTGATTATTCCCCGTTACCCGGAACGTGGGCACGAGACCATTTTCCGGCGCCCCTAAAACACAATCTTGCGATGCAGAAACAGGCTTTTGACAGCCAAATTGTTGTCTAATCAATTAGTGACTATGAATATTATATATGCCATTGTGCGGCGCTTTTTCTTCGGGGGTGCTTGCGTGATGTCAAAGCCTGCATTTTTCATCTCTCAATTCATGGTTCTCATGGCTCGTGCAGTGGCGTTAGCTGTCCGCTTCCAGGCCCGTTGCCTGAAGGGTGCGACATTGGTTGTCGTTGGCCTTGCGATATCACATTCGGCCCTTGCCGCCGAGTTCATCGGGGTTGCCGCGGCCCTTCGCGGTGATGTGATCCGTGTCGCGGCGGCAAGTGGCGGCGGAGATGTCGGCCCAGTGTCATCAGGCAGCAAGATATTTCTTGGTGACGAGATTGAAGTCGCATCAGGCGGCCGCATGCAGATCATGCTTCTCGACGAGACCGTTTTCACGCTTGGAAGCGGAGCAAAGCTGACAATCGACGAATTCGTGTATGACCTGGCCTCGCAGTCGGGTTCGATGACGACACAGATCACGAAGGGCGCTTTCCGCTTCGTGTCTGGCAAGTTGGCGAAGTCGAGCCCGAAGGCGATGACGGTCAAGCTGCCGTCCGCAAGCATCAGCATACGCGGCACACAGGTTGCCGGCATCGTTGACGAGGAAGGCGGTAGCCAGATTGTCCTTGTCGGGCCTGGCCCCAATTCATTTGGTGGGACGCTTGGCGCCATTACCGTGTCGAATGCCTTTGGCAGCGTTGACCTGACACGGCCAAACTTCGCAACGAGCATCCTGCCTGACCAGCCACCGGCACCGCCCCAGGTGGCGACACCGGAGACCATCCAGCAGATCAAGCAGAGCACAGGCGAAGACGCCGAGACCGAAATTGCCGCCGCCATAGGCGTGGAATCACTGGATGTGGCACCCGCCGTCGACACGGATGACGATGGGATCCCTGACACCATTGTCGGTAACGAGGCGCTCGGCGCCAGCATTACGGCCGCCACCACAGGCGCAACCGTGACCAATGACGCCGCCATTATCGACGCCGTATTCACCGCGCTCTCCACAGCCGTCACCGATGGCGAGGCCGAGGCTGACGATTACGGGACGCTTGGCATCAATCTGGGATCAGGTGCGGCAGCCCTGTTTACGGGGGGCGCTCAGTATAAGGGTGACACTACCATCAACGAGCTTCTGAATTTCGGCCTGACAGGATCGGCGGTCTATTCGGCCGACAATGTGGCCATTTCCTGCTCTAACAGCTCAGCCTCAGGATGCGGCGGAAGCTACAACATTACCGACACCTGGAACTTCGCCACGGGCACTGTGAATATGGCGCTCACCAACGGCACCGTGGCACTGGATTACAGCGGTGACGGCACTGTCGACACCAATCTCGGATTCTCGATGAATGTGACCTTCGAATACAGCTCGTCCGGACCGCTTGGAAATTCAATTGTAACAACAAACGAAAATGGGGCCGTCCCGGGGTATGTCCATGTCGCCGCCGAGTATGACAGCTCTCTCAATCTTGGGGCTTACAATGGCAGTCAGACTTCAGCGCATATCGGGGATGACTCCTCCGTAAACAGCGTCGACTGGACATTGACACCGGGCAACAGCATGACCGTCACCGACCAGGGGTCGGGGGTGCCTGGGAGCATTGTCATTCGCAATGACGCCTTCCTGTCGAATTTTGCCCTTGCCAGTGACGCCATTGACAGTTCCTCCAAGGCAAATATCGCGAGCCACGAAGTCACCTTCGAGAAACCTGTGAATGGCAGTGAACCGATTGAACTTGCGACCGGAACCGTGCACGGAATAGGGGCACAGTGATGCGAAGCAAGGCCACTACCGCGGCTTTCATCGCGGCAGCGCTCTGCATGGGCAGTTCACCGGTCCGCGCCGAGGTATCCTGGCTTGATCTGCTGGCCGATCCCGACAACTCTGCGCTCAACCAGCAGTTCGTTGCGGAACGGCTGGCTGAAGGCGACCTTCCCGCCGCGCTTTCCGCCGTTGAACGGTTGATCCTCATTCGTCCCACGGACGTCCAGCTGCGCATCCTGCGGGCGGAAATCCTTGTCAATCTGGCCAATGACTCTCTGGCGCTTGGCGAACTGGAAGCACTGGCCAAACTGCCGCTTCTTGCCGATCAAAAGGCGAAGATCGAACAGCTACGGGACATTATTGACGGAAGGACGAAAAACTGGCGTACCGCCGCCTCGATTTCACTTGGCGTGCGTGGCAGTGACAATGCCAACAGCTATCCGTCATCCGGGCTGATGGATTTCCTTGTTACAGGAGCAACAACCCCGTCGACACGTGAATATCAGAGTTATGGCGGCGCACCAAATCTCTTCGCGAAACGGCGGTCACTGCCGGGACCGTGGTTGTTGCAACCTACGAACTGCCAAACCAGGACCGCGACAGTGTCAGTGCCGGCGTCTCGCATTCAGAGTCCCGTGGTCGAAAATATGAATTTCTGACAAGCAGCAATACGACCGTTTTCGCCGGTGCCAGTCTTCGGCTCGGTGACATAACGGTTCGCCCGAACCTCAGATACACCGAAACAGGCAGCAAGACCTCCTCCAATAGCACTGTTGCGACGGGAAGCCTTACCGCTGCGTACACGCTTCCTTTCAAGGTACAGAGCTCGCTGACGGCCGAATACAGCATCGTCGATCGTATCCCGTCTAAGGATTTCACCACGGCAAACCAGAATGATGGCCATTCTCGGCAGTTCCGGCTTGGTCTTTCACAGAGCCTCATGCCGCGAATGACGGTCTTTGCCGAAGGGCGCTACAGCGCCTTCAATCCGATGGAAACCGGTACGCGCAGATGACGATTCCCTATAACCAGTCCATCGCCAACCAGAACCGGAGTCGTGCCGGCACCCTGGGCTTTCTCCTCGCCGCAACACCGAATGCCCGTTTGCGGGCAAGTGTCGATGCCTCAAGCACGAAATACACGGCTCTCGAGGCCAACAGCCGACTTGTACGCCGTGATACGCAGACGCGAACCAGTCTTGGTATTCAGATCGCCGGCCGCGCCCTCAGCCCCGAGATGGAGAGGTTCAGCCTCACGATCAACGCATCGACAACACGGAACGACTCCACTGTCAGGCAGTATGACTACAAGCGGAGCGACGCCTCAATCGTTCTGAATTACCAGTTCGGAGACTGACACTCTCAGACCGGACCAAGATCGATGACACCCTTGGCGAGAAGCCTGAGACCGGCAAGGGTCACCACCAGTTTGAATATGATGCGGAAGTGACGTTCCGTTATGCCGCCAGAAAGACGGTGACCGGCGATGTTTCCGATAATCCCGGCAACGGCGCCGGCTAAGATGTGGGGCCAGTAGGCGCTGTAATCGAATCCAACACCGACATAGCTCGTCGCTTTCATGCCTTCGAGCACAAGCAGGCATATGGCAAGGGTGCCGGTGATCTGCAGCCTGTTCAGCTGCGTTCGCAGCATCGCGGGCTGGAGGAACAGCCCGACCCCGAACAGTGTGCCGAAAAAGCCGTGCAGACCTCCTACATACATAAAAGGGTACGGCAAGGTGAGCGACAACCCCTTCGGAACGCCCCATACCAGCAGCAGCAGCAGCCCGCCGAGGGCGACCGAGATCACGCCTTCATCCAGAGCGACGAAGACCTGGGCACCGATCAGCACGCCGACGGCCGCCGCAGGCGCGAACATGGCGAAGATCCGCCAATGGATATGTGGCCAGAAGGTCACGATACGCGCCAACAGCGACGGCGCCGCGAGGGCCGCCTGCATCGGTATGGCCGCGACAAGCGGTAGAACGGCTGAGCTGGCAGCCAGCATGATGTAGACACCGCCTGTCGCCACCGCCGCATTGACCAGCGCGGCGACGAAACATCCGACCGTGATGACCATAATTTCAACCAGCATGGGCGGCAGCATAGCCGCCGTGGCGTCCTCTGGCCATTGCCGTGCTGGGAATTTCGCTTTTGATTGACCGGCAGTCGGACACGGAGCAAGGTCATCGCATGATCGCCGACCGCCCCCTAATCGGAATCCTGTTTATGGTGGGGTTCTGCGTTTTCGCCCCCATGGGCGACGCGGCGGCGAAGTCAATCGGCCTGGTCACGCCCCTCATCGTGCTGCTTCTTGCCCGTTATCTGACGCAATGGCTCATGCCGCTGCCATTGATCCTCATCACCGGACGAAAACTTCGCATGACGTCACAAGTGGCGCGCATGGTTGTCATTCGCAGCGCGGTGCATATCTTCGGCACCGCTGCGATGTTCGCCGCCTATCGATATCTGCCGCTTGCCGACGCGCTTGCCATCGCCTTCGTCTATCCCTTCATCATACTGCTGATGGGATGGGCGTTGCTGAAAGAAAAGGTCGGCGTTCGCAGACTCGTCGCCTGCACGGTCGGCTTCATAGGCACTCTGCTCATTGTCCAGCCGAGTTTCGCCGCCGTGGGCCCGCCGGCTCTATTGCCGCTCCTTGTCGCCTTTCTGTTCGCCTCCCTTGTTCTCCTGACACGTCAGATTGCAAAGGATTACGACCCGATCAGCCTGCAGTCCGTCAGCGGACTGACCAGCGCGCTGATGTTGATAGTCCTCTGGGCCGCTGCGTCCGGAACAGGCCTCCCCGACCTCCAACTCATTACCCCAACCGGCAGCCAGGCGGCCATCCTTCTGATGGTCGGGGTCTTCGGCACGCTGGCGCATCTCGGGATGAGCTACGCTGTCAGGTTCGCCCCATCCACAACACTGGCGCCAATGCAGTATGTGGAACTGCCTGTTGCGACCGCCATCGGCTGGGCCGTGTTCGGCGAACTTCCCAACGGCATGGCGGCCGCCGGAATCACGATAACGGTGATTGCCGGCCTTGCCGTGATCCTGTTTGAACATCGCGCAATCGCCCGCGCCGCGCGTTAAGCAACCTTGCGGCCGGCAGTCAGTTGGCCTACCGTCTGTCGTCCCGGAAATGGACCGCCGGGCAATGGGATCGTGCATGCTTTACATCGAAACATTCAGCTTCGAAAGACGACGCGTCAACGGGACCGAGATTGCGTTCCGGACTGCCGGGAGCGGGCCGCCGCTGTTGCTTCTTCACGGTTTTCCGCAGACCAATGTCATGTGGCACAAGATTGCACCCGCTCTGGCCGAAAGCTTCACAATCATAGCTGCAGATCTGCGCGGCTATGGTGACAGCGCGGTTCCGGAATCCGGCCCGGACCATGCCGCTTACGCGAAGCGTGCGATGGCGAATGACATGGTCGGGCTTATGGACAGTCTCGGCCATGACAGCTTCATGGTCGCCGGGCATGACAGGGGCGGCCGGGTGGCGCACCGCATGGCGCGGGACCATGCGGACCGAGTGAACCGGCTTGCGGTTCTGGACATCGCCCCGACCGCCGCCATGTACGGCCAGACCGACATGCGGTTCGCGACCGCCTACTACCACTGGTTCTACCTGATCCAGCCGGCGCCCCTTCCCGAGCGGATGATCGGCGCCGATGCCGAGTTCTACCTTCGCAGCAAATGTGGGCAGTGGGGCCGCACTTCCGGCGCGATTACCGATGCCGCGTTCGCCGACTACCTCCGATGTTTTTCCCAGAGGGACAGGATTCATGCCATGTGCGAGGACTATCGCGCCGCGGCAACCATTGATCTTGAACATGACGAGGAAGACGGGTCGGCAAAACTGCAGATGCCGCTTCTTGCCCTGTGGGGTGAGGCCGGATTCGTCGGCAACAATTACGATGTCCTTGCCGAGTGGCGACAGGTGGCATCGGACGTATCCGGTCACGGTGTTCCGGGCGGGCATTACCTTCCCGAAGAGGCGCCCGAAGAAACACTCTCAGCGCTTCGCGGCTTTTTCGGCTGAAGTCAAAGGCCGGACCCGGAATGACGACAGGAAATTTCATTTCAGGCGCGCCGCGCCCCACGGCAGGCCTTGTCATGGCCCTCGCGGGTGCGCTTCTGATCACCCCCGACACATTGCTGATACGGCTGTCCGGCCTCGAAGGCTGGGGCCTAACCTTCTGGCGAGGCGTCCTGATCGGCGGCGGCCTCTGTGTTCTGTGGGTGCTCTTCGAGGGCCGGCGGGTCCTTTCGCAGGCGAAGGGTCTGTCCAGCAAACCTGCGCTCATTATTGTGTTTGCCAATCTGGTCAATGCGATGGCGTTCAACTTTGCCACCCTCGAGACATCGATTACCGTCGTCGTCACCGCCCTTGCCACCGCACCGCTGATTGCGGCGGCTCTCGGGTATTTCATTCTGGCCGAGACAACATCGAGACGCACCTGGACGGCGATCCTGTTCAGCATGATCGGAGTCCTGATCGTAATCGCGAACGGCGAAGGCGCGTTGCAGGCGCCACCAGGCAATGTGTGGCTTGGTGGATTTCTGGGGTTTCTGGCCGCTGTCGGCATTGCCGTTGTCTTTGTCACGACCCGCCGCCACTCCGATGTGCCGGTTCTTCCCGCCACCGGAATCGGCGCCATGCTGTCAGGCCTTGTCGGCCTTGCTTTCGCACCGCCCGGGGCGATCATGACCGGAAATGCGGCGGCGATCATCCTGATGGGACTGGTGGTGATGCCGCTGTCATGGGGGCTTCTGACGCTTGCGCCGCGGCATACGAGCCCGACCAATGTCAGCCTCTTCATGCTTCTTGAAATGGTACTTGCGCCATTCTGGGTCTGGCTGGGAACAGGCGAGCGCCCAAGCCTACCAATGGTCGGCGGCGCCGCGCTTGTACTGTTGACGCTGATCTTCTATTTCCTTGCCGCCATGCGCGAGGCATCCGCAAGACCAGCTCCTAGCTCGAGCGGAGATGTTCGCTGACCGCGAGCTCCGGGCCAGAAAGACGGTATGCCTTCGCGAAGCCGAGAACCATCACGCCATCGGTCGGCTGCAGGCGAAGAAGATGAAAATCGGTGAAGTCGCGGATCAGGCTCATGGTCGGTCCATGCCGGTCGGAGAACAGATCACAAACTGTCTCAAATATCTCTGATTTTCGTTCAATTTCAGTTATATGAGCGTTTATCTTAATTCGTTTTCTTGCCCAGATATTCTGCGCCACATTTTCATCTTCAATAAACAGGAAGGCGCCTTCGCCTGACCCGAGAATGGCGCGAACATGCGCCGACAGACGGCTTGGATAGATATAGGTTGCGCCGTCATGGCGGACGAAGGGAGTCACTCCCATTTCCGGTATTCCGGCATTGCCGGGGGCCGCCATCAACACCGTTCGCGCCGATCCGATCAGGGAGTCGCGTTCAGCTTCCAGTGATTTGATATCCATTTCTTCCACGACCGGCTCCTTTGTCGGTATCGGGACGCGCCACCTTGCGGATCACCGGCGCTGCGGTTAAGACGATACATAGGGCTGTCAGCAACGCGTGCAAGGCAGCCGGCAGCCAATCTGAGCGTGCTAAAGTGGAAATCGTCATGCAGGATCAGTCAGCACCGACCGGCATTCGAACCGTATCGGTCGAGATCTTCGCCGACGTCATCTGCCCCTGGTGCTATATCGGAAAGCGCCGGCTCGACGCCGCCTTCGCGGCACGCCCCGAAATACGGCCCTCCTATGTATGGCGGACCTTCCTGCTGAATCCGACGATGCCGCCGGAAGGAATGGGCCGCGAGGCCTATCTCAGCGCCAAGTTCGGAAACAGTGCGGCAGCGGTCTATGGGCGTATTGCCGCGGCCGGTCTCGACAGCGGGATCGAGTTTCGTTTCGATTCCATATCGCGCACACCGGACAGCCGCATGGCGCATCGCATGCTGATTGCGGCGGGTCCCGACAATGCGGAACTTTCCGAGGCCGTCTATCGCGCCTATTTCATCGAAGGCCGTGACATCGGCCGTATCGACGAGCTGACTGTGATCGCCGAGGAACACGGACGACCCGACCTTGTGGAAGCCATGCTGGACGACGCCACGGCCAAACAGATGGAAACACACCTCGCCACCGGCAACCGGATGCGGCTTGACGGCGTACCCTTTTTCATATTTTCCGGAAAATATGCCATCGCCGGCGCGCATCTTCCCGAACATCTGATCCCCGCCATCGACGCGGCGGCGGCAATCTGACGTCAGACTGCGAGGGCGAGAAGTTCCTGGACGACCTGCTTGCAGATGGCAGGCCTTTCATCGACCTTCGCCATCGGTTGCTGAAGCACCAGCTTGTGATCGGCGCGAAGCTGCACCCGCCCCTGCTTTCCGGCAATCCAGGCAACAAGCTGATCCGGCTTGCTGAATTCATTATTGCGGAAGGCAAGCGACATGCCCTTCGGACCGACATCGACCTTTTCGATGTTGGCTTTCCTGGCAAGCTGCTTCAGCTCGATGACCGCCAGCAGGTTGCGGACAGAATCCGGCAACGGCCCGAAACGGTCCACAAGCTCGGCAATCAACCCGTCGGCCTCGGAAGCCATGTCCAGACCGGCAATACGGCGGTACAGCGAGAGCCGGACCGTAAGGTCGGTGACGTAGTCTTCGGGAATGCGCACTTCCAGCCCGAGGTTCAGCTGTGGTGTCCATTCTAGATCACCGGCAGCCGTATCGGCACCGCCGCTCTGCGCCGTCTCGACGGCCTGACGGAGCATTTCCTGATAGAGCTCGACTCCGACTTCGCGGACATGGCCGGACTGCTCATCACCAAGAAGATTGCCCGCCCCGCGGATATCCATGTCATAGGATGCCAGCGTGAAACCGGCGCCAAGCGTGTCCAGTGTCTGCATGACCTCGAGGCGCCGCCGCGCCTGCGGGGTCAGCAGACGGTTCGGATCGGACGTCAGATAGGCATAGGCCCGCTGGCGGCCGCGCCCGACCCGGCCGCGAAGCTGATACAGCTGCGACAGCCCGAACATGTCGGATCTATGGATGATCATCGTGTTGGCCGTCGGAATGTCGATTCCCGATTCAACGATATTGGTCGACAGCAGGATGTCGGCCTCGCCGTCAGCAAATTTCGTCATCACGTCGTCGAGCTCGGCGGCGGGCATCCTGCCGTGCGCCGACAGGATCCGCGCTTCCGGCACAAGCGTCGTCAGACGGTCGAAGACACGCTGCAGGTCATCGATGCGCGGGCAGACGCAAAAGACCTGACCGCCGCGAAACATCTCACGCTTGATCGCCTCGCGAAGGACGACACCGTCCCACGGACCGACAAAGGTGCGTACCGCCAGCCTGTCTACAGGCGGCGTTGCGATCAGCGACATCTCGCGAACGCCGGACAGCGCCATCTGCAGCGTTCGGGGAATCGGCGTTGCTGACAGCGTCAGGACGTGGATGTCGCCGCGAAGCTCCTTCAGCCGTTCTTTCTGGCCGACGCCGAAATGCTGCTCCTCGTCGACGATGAGAAGCCCGAGATTGTTGAACTTGATCGATTTCGCCAGAAGCGCATGCGTTCCGATGGCGATCTGGACGTCGCCGGTGGCGATTTCGGCCCGGATGGATTTGGCCTCCGTGGGTGGCGTCATGCGCGACAGCACACCGATCCTGACCGGAAAGCCGGCGAAGCGTTCGGCGAAGACACGGCCGTGCTGGCGGGCCAGAAGCGTGGTCGGCGCCACCAGCGCCACCTGATAGCCCGACATGGCGGCAATGAACGCCGCCCGCAGCGCCACCTCGGTCTTGCCGAAGCCGACATCGCCGCAGATCAGCCTGTCCGTTGCCCGCCCCGAAGCCAGATCGCCGACAACATCCTCGATGGCGGCAAGCTGATCGTCCGTCTCGGCAAAGCCAAACCGCGCGCAGAACTCGGCAAACCCGCCCGTCTGCGGCTCCAGCGGCTCGGCACGCGCCGTCATCCGCTGCGCCGCGATCTTGATGAGCTGTTCGGCCATGATCCGGACACGGCCCTTGATCCGTGCCACCCGCGCCTGCCAGGCCGCGCCGCCAAGCCGGTCAAGCTGCGCATCGGTCCCGGCACTGCCATAGCGTGACAGCATCTCGATATTTTCAACCGGCAGATACAGCTTGTCGCCGCCGGCATAGATGATCTGGAGGCAATCGTGAGGCCCGCCGGAGGAGTCGATGATGACAAGCCCTTCATAGCGGCCGATGCCATGCTCGGCATGTACCACGAGATCACCTTCCTCGAGCGCACTCACCTCGCGGAGGAAGTCCTCGCCACGACCCCGCCGCGCCCGCGGGCGCGAAAGGCGCTGACCGAAGATATCGGTTTCCGTGATGACGAGAAGCTTCTCGGTCTGGAACCCGGCATCGAGCCGCCAGTCGATCAGATGAACGCCGCCGGCCACAAGGTCGTCAAGCGAGTCGATCCGCACGACCTGGCCGTCCACATGCTCGGTGGACAGCTCTTCGACGCGTGCCATCGCCCCCTCGCCCGACGCAGCGATGACAATGGTCCGACCAGCCTGCTTTCGCTCGCCAGCAATGACCTCTGCAACCTCCTGCATCACCGACTGCCCGTTCTGGGCACGCGTCAGGACGATGCCGGCACGGCCGCCGGCGTCATTGCCGTCGGCCTCCGGCGGCGCGGCATAGGGCATCAGACGCGCTGCCGGCGCCAGCAGGGCCGACAGCTCGTTGCCGTCAAGATAGAGACGGTCCGGCGGCAGCGGCCTGTAAGCGAGGCTCTCATCCTCGTCACCCTTATCCTTGCGGGCGGCATGGAAATCGGCGATCTGACCCTGTCGCGCCGCAACGGCACCATCAACCTCGTGGTCCAGAACAAGCTGCCAGCCAGCACAGTAGTCCGTCAGACTGTCCAGCCTTTCATGAAACAGCGGCAGCCAGTGCTCGACACCAGGATGCATCCGTGCCGCCGATACGGATTCATAAAGCGCATCGCGGCTCGCCATGGCGCCAAAGGCGGCACGATATCCGGTGCGGAACATCTCAATGGCATCGGCATCGAGCTGGAATTCGGCAACCGGCCGCAGAACAAGCCCTTCCAGCCGCTCGGCCCCACGCTGTGTCGCAGCGTCGAAACCACGGATCGTCTCAAGCTCGTCACCAAAAAAATCCAGGCGGACCGGTGTTGTGTTACCTGGCGGGAAGATATCGACAATGCCCCCGCGAAGCGCGAATTCCCCCGTTTCACGGACAGTATCGGTTCGAAGATAACCCTGCGCCGACAGAAACTCGGCAAGGCGGGATGGACCGACCGCGTCTCCGGGCGCCAGCATCATCGACCTTTCGGCGAAATAGTCGACCGGCGGCACACGCTGCATGATCGCATTGACGGTGGTGACAAGGAGCTGGCCGCCATCGGCGCCCTTGCCTTTCGCATCGGCAAGACGCGCCAGCGTCGCGACACGCTGTCCCGTCAGCGCGTTTTGCGGCGACAGCCTGTCGAAAGGAAGACAGTCCCAGGCCGGGAAGAGCAACGTCGGCACGGCCGGGCACAGACGTGCCAGCGCGTCCCGCATGGCGATCATGCGGGCATCGTCCCGCGCCACGAAGACAAGTCGCATGCCTGACCGCAGCCAGTCCGAAACAGCCAGCGCGGCAACCCCGTCGGGCACTCCCCACACAGAGTTTTCAGGGATTATATTATCATATAGATCAGACACTTATATTTCTTTTTTAAACTGCTTAATCAAATCAAGAACACGTGTGTCATACAGCTCTGGCACCGGCTCGTTCCCGCTTGCCCACTGATAGATCTGGCCGTCACCCGCATCTAGCAGCGCTTCATATTCCGACAGTTCACTGTCACTGAGAGTCGCCAGATGGGTTTTTGCGAAGGCTCCGAGAAGGAGGTCGGTCTCCTTCATGCCGGTATAGCTGGACTGGTAACGCAGTCGGCGAAGCCTTGTCTCGCGCTCTTCTTCCATCCGGGCCGCCTCCTCGTCATGCCTGATGCGCCTGCAGACAGGCCTGTCGGGGCAATATGGCGACGATCGTCGACAAAGCAATGATTTTCGCATGCCTCCCTACACGCCATCGGTAGGGCTTGCACCCGGTCGCGGCTTTGTCATGCCTTCTGCTTTGCTGTAGTCTGATTCCGAGTTTCCGCGCCGAAGACCAGCCATGCATCCGAAACGTCCGACTGAAATCTTTGGACTGTTTGCCGCCACGACCGTGTTGCCGGGCGTGGGGCCGAAACTGGCGGGCATCATCGAAAAACGCATCGGCGCGCATGTCATCGACCTTCTCCGCCACCTTCCGGTCGGTCTGATCGACCGCCGCGCGCGCCCGGCACTCGACGACGTTGTCGATGGCAGCGTGGCCACATTCGAGGTTCTGGTTGTGAAGCATGATCGGCCGCCACCCGGAACCCGCCGCCCATGGCGCGTCGTCACAGAGAACGAAAGCGGGCGGCTCGAGATCATTTTCTTCCACGCGCGGGACGATTATGTCGCCCGGTCCCTGCCAACGGGCGAAAGACGCCTTGTCAGCGGCCGTGTCGAAATTCGCCAGGGTCGTGCGCAGATGGCGCATCCCGACCACATCGTTGATCCGGCGCACAGCGATCAAATGCCGTTGATCGAACCGACCTACCCCCTCACCGCAGGGCTGACCCCGAAACCCCTGCGCCGCGCCATTACCGGGGCGCTGAACCGCGTCCCCGATCTTCCCGAATGGATACCGGCACGTATTATCGAAGAGCGGGGATGGCCCGATTTTGCAGCGGCGACGCGGCGCGTTCACAAGCCGGAAACCGCGGATGACATCCTGCCGCTCGCGCCGGCGCGGTGCCGGCTGGCCTTTGACGAGCTTCTTGCGAACCAGCTGGCGCTGGCGCTTGTCCGGCATGCGGCAGCAGATGCCATGCCGGGCCGCGCCTTCGAGGGAACCGGCGATATGACAACGGCGCTGACCGGCAGCCTGCCGTTCGAGCTGACAGGCGCCCAACGCCGGGCCATTGAAGACATCCGTGCCAATCAGACATCGGATGCGCGGATGCTGCGCATGCTTCAGGGCGACGTTGGCTCAGGCAAGACGCTGGTGGCACTGTATGCCATGCTCCACGCGGTTGAGAGCGGTGCGCAGGCGGCACTGCTGGCACCGACGGAGATCCTGGCTCGCCAGCATCAAGCAACGATCAGCCGCTTTCTGGAACCGCTTGGCATCGAAGCGCATCTTCTTCTTGGCCAGGGACGCGCCGGCGGACGCAAGGCGGTCCTGACAGGCCTCGCCGACGGCACGGCAAAGATCGTTATCGGCACCCATGCACTGATCTCGGAGAATGTCGTCTATCGTGACCTGGGCCTTGCCGTGGTCGACGAACAGCACCGGTTCGGTGTGCGCCAGCGAATCCTGCTTGGCCAGAAGGGCAATGGAGTCGACGTGATCGTGATGACGGCGACACCGATCCCACGCTCGCTTGCCATGACGGCCTATGGTGACCTCGAACAGTCACGTCTTGATGAGAAACCCGCCGGGCGCCTTCCCATCGAAACGCGGGCCCTGCCGCTTGACCGGCTTTCCGACGTGGTGGCGCGCCTTCGCGCGGCGCTGGCTGCCGGTCGGCGTGCCTACTGGATCTGCCCGCTTGTGGAAGAATCCGAAAAGATCGACGTCGCGGCAGCAGAAGAAAGGCACGCGGCGTTGACGAACGCCCTTCCCGACATTGGTGTCGCGCTTGCGCACGGAAAAATGAAGGCCGCCGATCGCGACACCGCCATGCAGGGGTTCCGCGACGGGTCAAGCCAGCTTCTTGTCGCCACCACCGTGGTCGAGGTGGGGGTCGATGTCCCTGAAGCCAGTGTCATCATCATCGAGCATGCCGAACGTTTCGGGCTGGCACAGCTGCACCAGCTTCGCGGGCGCGTTGGCAGAAGCGACACCGCCTCATCCTGCCTGCTGCTGTACCAGTCACCGCTCTCCGACACCGCAACGGCGCGTCTGGGTGTCATGCGGGAGACGAATGACGGGTTCGTCATCGCCGAACGCGATCTCGAGTTGCGCGGCCCGGGCGAATTTCTGGGCCAGCGCCAGTCGGGCGTGCCGGAATTCGCGCTTGCCGACCTGGCCGCGCATCAGGACCTGCTTCCCCTCGCCAGGGAGACGGCAGGCGGCATGATCGGGCCGGACAGGCAGCCGATCAACAGGGATCAGTGTGATTTGCTTCTGAGCCTGTTCGAACGCGACAGCGCCGTCAGGTTCCTTGCTTCTGGCTAGCTGCGCTTGGCGGCGGATTTTGCCGGCGATTTACGGCCTGACGAGGTTTTTGCTCCACCGGCGCGTGCACTTTTCTTTCCACGCGCCTTCACAGCCGACTTCGCGGATGATGTCCTGGGCGATTTCCTTGCAGCCTTCTTTGCACTTTTCCCGGCCACCGGTTCAGGCGGGTGTACGATGCCGCCGGATACAACAAGCTTGACGGCATCCTCCACCGACATGTCGAGATAGATCACCTCGTTCCGCGGACAGAACAGCAGGAAGCCGGATGTCGGGTTCGGCGTCGTCGGGATGAAGACATTGACCATGTTGCCATCCA